>JAQTRH010000057.1 GCA_028711925.1 Candidatus Nanoarchaeia archaeon
ACTTTTATGAATCAGGGAAAATAACAGCTGCAATCTGCATAGCTCCAGTTATACTTGCAAATGCAGGTGTTTTAGACGGAAAAAAAGCAACAGTTTTCCCATCAGGAAAAGATGATATTATGGTAAGAGGAGCTGATTACACAGGAGAGCAGGTTACGCAGGATGGAAAGGTTATAACTGCAAACGGTCCTGCCGCTGCAAGAAGCTTTGGAGAGGCAATCGTAAAAGAGCTTTCAAGAGGGAGATAAGATGCTGTTAGGAAAAACAAAAATTGAATGGCTTGGACATGCAGGCTTCAAGATAAAAAATGGAAAAATTATTTACATTGACCCTTATAATATTCCACCAGAGGAAAAGGCAGACATTATTTTGATTACGCATGGGCACTACGACCATTGCAGTGTTGATGACATAAAAAATTTGATTAAGGAAGATACATTTGTTTTAGCTACAACAGACTGCTCAAGCAAGCTTTCTAATCTTCAGGGAATCAAAGTGCAGCCTGTAAAGCCAGGAAAGAAGTTTGAGGTTATGGGATTAAAGATAGAGACAGTTCCAGCTTATAATATAAACAAGAACTTTCATGAAAAGATAAATGAATGGGTTGGGTATATCATTGAAATTGACGGCAAGAGAATTTATCATGCTGGTGATACTGACTTTATTCCAGAGATGAAAGAAATAAAGAATATTGATGTTGCATTGCTTCCTGTGGGTGGAACTTATACAATGGATGCAAAAGAGGCAGCAAATGCAGCTAATACAATATGGCCAAAGGTAGCAGTTCCTATGCACTATGCAAGTATAATTGGCTCAGAGCAGGATGCAAAAAAATTCAAAGAATTGTGCGATTGCGAAGTTGAGATAATGGAACAAAACCAATAATTTATATATTTCTTTTTTAGGTAATAATTCTCTTATAACATTATATCATTACTTTAGTTTATTTATTTAGTATTATTATATTTCCTTTGCCTCTTTTTATCTTTTTTATCTTGTTTTCGTTTTCAAGCTCTGTCAGGATTAAACTTATCGAGGCCTCTGACATTGAAAAGTTTTTCCTTATCTCCCTTTGGGTTACTCGGCCTTGGTTTTGCTTTATGAACTCATAAATCTTATTTTTTGGGTCTTCTTCCTCAGGCAGTTTTTGTTCTTTTTTTGGCTTTTTTTTGGTTTTCATTAGAAAAACAATAATTCCAGTTAATAAAACAATCCCAATTATTAAATAAAGCCATGTAAAATTTTCTTGTTTTTCTTCATCTTCATAAGGATTTTCAACCTCTATTTCCTCGCCCAGTAATAAAAGCTCGTTTTCTTCTGACAAATCTGGAAAAAGCAGAAGGTCAAGCACATATCTTCCTTTGTCAACTATTATTATTTCTTCTTCAGCTGAATAGACATTGTGGTTGCTTGTGTAAACCGCTTCTATTAAATACTCACCAACAGGAAGTTCAAAGGAATAATCGCCATCCTTGGAAACTATTGCCTGCTTTGTCGTTGAGTTAACTTCTATTATTGCCCCCTTGGCAGGATTTAAAGACATGTCATATACTGTGCCGTATATCTCAGCAGCATTAATAGATGGAACTAATATTACAATAAATAGCGAGAACAATAGAATCAAGCACCTCTTTTTTCCCATAATATCAACTTATTCTGCCAGATATAAAAAACTTTCTGTGTTTTTACACTTTAATGAATTATGCTGTTTTAAAGCTTATTAAAGCATTCTAAAGCATTCTCAGTTATTTTTAACACTTAATTTTAAAGCATAAAAAAGCATGTTTATAAATTAAAAATACAATATTCTCTTATTAAGCATATTGGAGGTTTGAAAATGAAAAACAAAATAGTATTTTTTATGACAGCATTGCTTTTGCTAAGCATCGCAAAGACAGCTTTTGCTGCACAAGGAGAATCTGGCAACCAGGATGTTGTTGTAACTTCTGGAGCAGGGGTAATTGGAGAGGATAATCCTCAGGTTCAGCAGCAGGTTAATGAAGAACAGCAGACACAAAATCAAGATGAAGACACGCAAATAATGATTCAGCAAAACCAGCAGATAAGAGCACAGACAAAATCTCAGCTTAGCGAAATGATTCAGCAAAAGCAACAGAGCATGAATCAGGAACTTGAGCAAAAAAGTGAGAAAGAGCAGAAGGTTTACCAAAACCAAAATCAGGTTAGATTAGCAGTACATTCGCTTCTTGCAATGGAAGATTTAGTTGGAGGTATTGGAAAAAATGTTTCACAGATTGCACGTCAGTTTAATAATTCTGTTCAGGCAACAATAAGAGCAGAGGAAAAAATACAAACAAAAAGTGCATTTGCAAGATTTTTTTCAGGTGGGGATTCAGAATCAGCAGAAGAGATTGAAGAGCAAGTAATGCAAAATAAGCAAAGAATACAAGAACTAAAACAGCTTCATGAGCAATGTGATTGTGATGAGGATGTTAAAGCAATGATGCAGGAGCAGATACAGAAAATGGAAAATGAGCAAAATAGACTGCAAGAACTTGCGCAAAAAGAAAAGAAAAGCAAGGGATTATTTGGATGGCTTTGGAAATAAGCCATTTATTTTTATTTAATTAAACAAAATTTGGGGGAGACATAAAATGAAAAACAAAATAGCATTTTTTATGACAGCATTGCTTTTGTTAAGCACTATGCCTATGGCCTTTGCGCAGAATGGCAATACAGAAGTAAAAGGAAATCCAAATGGAGGAATGTCAAATATATCTCCAAGACAGGTTATTCCGCAGACAGTGCTTGAAAAAACAGAAGAATGGAGAATAAAAAAGACAGAGCAAATCACAGAAAAAGTTGAATCTGCAGGAGATTTTATGGGTAGCCTTTCAGAAGAACAATCAAAGGTATTTCTGCATCTCTCAAGAGCGCAGCAAAACCGCTTAATTGAGATGGACAAAGAAGATGCATTACAAACCATGAATAATCTTAGGCTGAGGACAGTAAACAATGATAATGCGTTTAAAAAAAGAGAAATAGCCCAAGAAAAGATAGAAAATACAGAAAAAAATTATTTGAAAGCAAAGCAGAACTACCTTAAATCACTTAATTCTTACAAGGAAGCAAAATCTAATTTTATAGATGTTAAAAATAGGATTAAGGAATGCAAAGATGAGGACAGTGAAGAATGCAATAAGCTAGAAGAAAGTGCAATAAACCATTCAAAAGATATGATAATGAACAGCGCTAACATGATAATTGAGCATCTTAATAAAATAAAGGAAAAGGTTATTTCATCAGAAACAATTGATGAGGAAAGGGCAGAAGAAATAACTTCGGAGATTGAGGGGTATATCTCAGAAATTGAGGACATAGTTGAAGATGCTGAATCAGCTGAAACAAAAGAAGAGATAAAACAAGCTGCAAGCTTGCTTTCAAAGCTTTGGATAAGAATAAGAAACAGAGAAAGGTTACATTCAGCAGCTGTTGTTGAATCCAGAGTTTGGGTAATAATAAAGAGAAGCGAGCATCTTGAAGAAAGACTGGAATTGACTTTGGCAAGAATGGAAGAGCAGGGCTTGGATGTTTCTGAAATTGACAGCAAAATAACAGAATTCAGCGAAAAGATACAGCAGGCAAAAGACAAATATCAGAAAGCCCAGGATTTAATAGACAACGAATATTTTGGTGATGACAAAGAAACATTAAAGTCAACGGTTGATGAGGCAAAAGAGCTTATTAATGAGGCTCATGAGCTGCTTAAGGAAGCGCATGAAATTCTTGTTGATATAGTAAGAGAAATCAGGTTAGCAGGCGGCGAAATAGAGCCAGAAGACGATGATGAAGAATACGAAATAGTTGAAGAAGATAATGATGACAACGAGGAAGAGGAAGAAGAATTAGAAGACAATGAAGAAGAAGACGAAGATAATGATGACAACGAGGAAGAGGAAGAAGAATTAGAAGATGATGATGAGCAGGAAGATGACCAAGAAGAAGACGATGAAGAGCAAGAAAACAATGAAGGGAACAACACAACAGTTTAAATTTATCTTTTTTTATTTTATTTAAAACCCTGCAATAACTGCATTGCCAATGTTAGTTGCATGGTCGCTTATTCTTTCTAAATTTCTTAAGGTATCAACAAATATTATCCCTGATGAAGGATTGCAAATCTTTTTTCTTAATCTTTTTATATGGTTTTCCTCAAAATGTTTTTCTTTTTTATCCACTTCATCTTCTATTTCGTCAATTTCCTCTGCAATATTTTTGTCATCATCTTTCAATGCAATTACTGCTTTTTCATAAACCTTTTCAACTTTTTCAAACATTTCTTTAAGCTCATCCATAGCATATTTAGAGAATTTCAGCTTTTCTTTTTTCTTCCTTTCAAAAAGCTCAACGATATTATTTGCATGATCTCCTACCCTTTCAATATCGCTTATGCCATGAGATAGAATAGCTAGTTTTTTTGCATCTTTCTTGTTTAGGGGTTTTTGAGATATTTCTTCAAGATAGTCATTTAATGCTCTAAAGATTTCATCAACAGCTTCTTCCTTTTTGATTACTACATTAGCTAATTCTTTATTGTCTTCAAGAAAAGCTCTTTTGCTTTCATTTAACATGGATTTCGTTATCATTGCCATTCTTATTGTTTCCTTTCCTGCCTGTGATAATGCTATTGAGGGTGTATTCAAAAGCCTTTTTTCTAAAAATTTGGTTCCATTATAGATTTTTATGTCTTTTCCAGGTATTATTTTTTTTACAATTTTAATTAAGATGAATATTAAGGGAAGGATGAGGAGAGTTGTGGAAACGTTAAACAATGTATGCGCATTTGCTATCTGTCTTGGAAGGTTAGTTGAAGTGAGTGAAACTAAATTTATAAAAGGAGAAATAAATGGAATGAAAATAATAGCACCAAAAATATTAAAGAAAAGATGTATAAGTGCAGCCCTTTTTGATGATATTGAAGAGCCGATTGAAGCAATCAATACTGTTACGCATGTTCCGATATTTGCTCCTATCATAATGGCAATGGCTGCCCTAAGGTCTATTATATTTTCCATGCCCATTGCAATAACTAAACCAGATGTTGCAGAGCTGCTTTGTATTATACCTGTGAAAATTGCTCCTGCCAAAACACCAAGGATAGGTGTATTTGAAAAATTTTTTATCATATTCAGGAAAAAAGCACTTTCACCCAATGGCCTCGCACCTTCTGACATAAGATTCATACCAAGGAAAAGAATTCCAAATCCAAGCAGAATCTGTCCAAGATAATGTGTTTTTCTGTTTTTTGCAGTTAAAAACAGCAAAACACCCAATGCAATTACAGGCAAAGCATATTTTCCTATTTTAAAGGCAATTAATTGCGCGGTTATAGTTGTTCCGATATTGCTGCCTATTATAACACCAACAGAGCTCTCCAATGTCATTAAACCAGCATTAATCAATCCAACTAATGTTACAGTCGTTATGCTGCTGCTTTGTATTATAGCAGTTATTAATGCTCCTCCAAATACTCCCTTTATCGGCCTGTCAGTGAGCTTTTCAAGTATTGTCTTCAGCTTTTTACCCGCGGCTTTCTGGAGCCCTTCACTTAAAAGCAATATGCCATAAAGAAATAATGCAAGCCCTCCAAAGATCCCAAATACAATCGTCAAAGTATCCATCTAACCCCTTAATAAGACTCATCAAACAATATTTAAGTTTTATTATAGTTTAATAGATATTATTTTTTACCAGTAAACTATTTAAAGAAGTTTCTTATTCTGCTTAGGAGAGGTGGTTTATATGGCTAAAAAAGAAATTTTTATGCTTTTGTTAATTTCGCTTGTTTTTGTTTCGGGATGCCTGGGAACTACAGAAACAAAGACTGAAAATGTTGATGAGCAGGGAAATGTAGTTTATGAGCAGGGAAATGTAGAGAGTGATGAGCTTTCCGATGAAATTTCTGATATTGAAAATATTGAAAATAACCTTGACGATGAAGATTTAGTTAATTTAGAGTATGACCTTGAGAACATTAATTGGTAGGTTTTTACCGTAATCTTTATATATTCTTTATAAAACCTTTAACAGGGGTAAATATGACAAGAACAAATACATGCGGAGAGCTAACTAAGAAAGATGTTAAGAAAGATGTTGTTTTGTACGGATGGACTCAAAGCAGGAGAGACCATGGCGGGCTTATATTCATTGATTTGAGGGATAGGCATGGCCTAACCCAAATAGTTTTTGACCCTTCTCACAATGATAAAACACACAAGATGGCTGAGCACATCGGCCGCGAATTCGTTTTAAATATAAAAGGAAAAGTAAGAAACAGAAAACAAGGAATGATAAATCCCAACATGAAAACAGGGGAGATTGAGGTTTTGGTTGATGAGCTTAATATCATAAACAAGGCAGAGACTCCTCCT
>JAQTRH010000058.1 GCA_028711925.1 Candidatus Nanoarchaeia archaeon
TTGATGAGGGTGTTTATATTGGAATATCAAAATATTTTGCAGGCCTTGGAAAAGTTGGATATTTTGAAGGAATAAGGCCTCTGGCCCTGCCTTTTTTACTAATGCCCCTTCAGTGGATTCCTTTTAATTCTCTTTTCACAGGAAGAATCTTAGGAATGCTTTTAACAATAGCAGCAATTCCGATTGTTTATTATGCAACAAAAAAAGTTTTTAATGAAAATTCCGCAAGATGGGCGATGCTTTTCTTTTCAGCAAGCATCTTAATGCTAAGGCATGGAAGTTATATCCTTACAGATATTCCTGCCTATGCATTAGCTCTTTTGGCTTGCTCCCTTGCTATTGACAGGAAATATCTTTTTGCGGGAATTGCAATGGGAGCGGGCTTTCTTTTCAGGTTTCCTGCAATAGCTGTTGTTCTGCCCATATTATTTTATATTGTAATCAAAGAAAAAAAGCTTGCAAAAATAATTGAGTTTGGCCTTGGAATGTTAATAATATCAATACCTTATTTTGTATTTAATTTTTTTCATTATTCAGGAACTTTTTTTGGCAGGATTTTTGGACCATTGCTTGAAGCTTCATCGCATATAGGTGGCCAGGCATGGATATATGGCAATGCAGGAATATTAAAATATTTGATAAGCATAATAACAACTGATGCCCTTGTTTTGATTTTTTCATTAACAGGAATAAGAGAATTGTTGAAATCCAAGAAAAAAGATTACCTGCTATTTGCATCATGCATAATCCTTTTCTTTTTGTATTTTTCGTTAATGATTCCAAGATATGAGCCGCGCTATATGGTTCCTATTATAATATTCGTCTTTCCTTTTGCTGGTTATGGTGCTTATATCATAATAAAAAAACACAAGAAATTTTTACCCTGGCTGATCGCATTGATATTTATTCAGGGACTTGTTTTTTCAGTCAATTCTGCATTAAAGGAGGGAACAGAACATAATTCAAAAATAGCTGAATTGATAAGCAGTTATTCAAATGAAAAAATAATAACTAACAGTGCATTGCCTTTGATTTATTTAGATTCAAAAGCAGAAATGCTTCCTGGGCCAAATCTCGGCCATACATATCTAGCATATCTAAAAGAAAACAAATCCCAATGGCTTATTTTTAATCCTGATTGTTATCCATGCCCTGAAAATGATAATTTTTGCATTGAAAGTTTTAATAAAAAATTAAGTTATATCCTCTCAAACAACAACATCGAGGATTGCGGCTATCTTCATGGAGAAACAACAATAATATTGACAAAAGAACTACAAAAAATATCAAAACAAGAATGCTTGAAAAAAATAAATTATGTTTCCCTTCCAGAAGCTGAAAAGAGTGTTTTCATAAGGCTCAATGAAGCAAAAATCACAGAAGAGGGTGAAATAAAAAATATTGAGCATCTTTCAATTATAATTCAGGAAATCAAAAAAAATAATCTATCTCACACCTTGGTTTTGCTTGCAAATAAAACTATGCCAAACAATAACTCTATAACTTTTTTAAGAATCTTAAATGAAACTGAATTAGGAATCATGACTTCAAAAGATGCTGATACATTTGATTACATCAATAAAATAGAAAATATTGCGAGTAAAAAAATAACCTCAATAATCCCAAGAGATGATGATTGGATAAACAAAAAAATAGAAATTACAGAAAACATCGAATCAACAATAACCGGCTCATGGGATACAACAATAGTTCCGATTAAAAGAAAAGAGATAGATATCTATATGGTTAAAGACTGGAGCAATTTAAGGCTGCATGATTTAGATTACTTAAAGGAAATGTATTTTATGCTTTCAAAGGGAGATAATGAGATTGGGATTGATATCCCTGTGGATATTATAACAGAGGAAAACTTAAAAGAAATAATAAGCTTCATTGATTACATAAGTGATTCTTGATTTTTCTTAATTTAAATGTATATTGAGAAAAAGACCATTGCAGCCATTATTATGCCAGAGATTACTATTCCAATGTCTTTGTAAACAAGATGAGGGTGCCTTGCTATCTTTTGGCCTTTCTCTGCAAAATAAAAGAACTTAAAGATTATGTAAAGCATAAAGGGCAGGGTGAATATTAAATTAGGATAAGGGCTGAAGAAAACATATAATGAATATGATGCTATAAGAAGCGTTGTTGAGATTATTATAAGCGCAGAGGTTATTTCTTTTGTGTAAAAATCAAGGACTGGCCTGTGGTTTTTTGAATTATCCTTCAAAAGTATTGCCTCTGCCTGCCTTTTGCTTGTTGCCAGAAATAATGCAAGAAAAAAAGGGCATAGTATAAGCCATGATGAAACCTTGATATAAGGCTCAAAACCATCTGCAATAACAAATGCTCCGCTTATTGCCCTTAAAACAAAATTAACCGAGATTATCAGGATGTCTGCAAATGCATGTTTTTTTAAAAAAAAGGAATAAAGCTGCGTTAATAAGAACAATGCCAAAGCAAATAGAACAAAAACAAAAGAAAGCGTTGATGCAATATAAACACCTAGAAAAACAAAAACAATCATCAATAAAAATGCATTAAAAGGCCTTACAGACCCTGAAGCAACGGGCCTTTGTTTTTTTTCAGGGTTTTCTTTATCGCTTTTTCTATCTTTTATATCATTTATTATATAGTTTGCAGAAGATATAAAACAAAGTGAAAAAAATCCTATTATTGTCTGCATTATAGATAACAAATTAAAAAGCTGCATCCCAAATATTAAGGGAAGAAATATAACTAGATTCTTGTACCATTGTTTTATTCTTATTAATTCTATAAAATCCTTTATTTTCATGCATAGCACCAGATTAAAATATTGATTATTCCTGAAAATAAAATACCTCCTAAGATATCAATAAAATAATGTTTTTTTAAATAAATCCTTGAGTACATAACCATTATTGCAATCGCAAAACAATAAATTGTAAAAACAGTATTGTTAAAAAATAATGAAAGCCAGAATGCAAGAGAAACTGCCCTCATCGCATGAACAGAGGGAAAGCTGGAAGCATCAAGCTTTTCAAAAAGGTTTGTTGCTTTTTGCTTTTTCGGCCTGTCCTTGAAATAAACTAATTTTATCAATATTCCCAAGGCCATAACAAAAATAAAACTTAAAAAAAGATTAAAAAAAAGATCTAACTCATTCAAAAAAAGGCATGTTCCCAAAATAAGAAAGTAAAAAAAGAACCCTCCAAAGTCAGTAATCTGCTTAAAAAAAATATCTGTTATGTTTTTTATTATTCTTGTCATTTTAGTATTTTTTCCAGAGCTTTCCCCATTCAGTGTTCATAAACTGATTTATTCTTTTCTTTCCTACAATGTTATACCATATGTAATCATGATAAAATGCAGATGCAAATATGCACATATTGAAAAGAGGAGTATGGAACAACAATGGCTCAATAAACTTTATCTTTCTTCTAAGCATCTGGTCCCAGTAAATAACAATACTTTTGTTGGTCTTAAAATGATAATTTATTTTTTTAAATTCGTTTTTTGTTATGCCTGCAAAATCAATCTGGTCAACATCTCCGCAGCCTAGGCCGCGGTCATGAGCAATCTTAATAAATGGAATCTTCATAGGGTCATAACCCATCATATGTGCAGAAACTGCATCTATTGCAACCTGGTCAGAACCGGCAATAATTGTATTTTTTATTTTAGGTATCATTGTCCTTGGACCAGCCCCATCTCCTGCGACTGTTCCATCCATTAATGCAAAGATACCTGGATGTATTTCCTTTTGTATTGCAAGCAAATCAACTAATATCTTATGTATTTCCTTGTGGCAGTGATGCCTTCTTGTGGTAATTAATCCGCCAAAAGCATTTTTCATTGCCCCCGTCATCTGAGTATGCCCGTGGGTTTTTATTGTGGGAAGGTGTATCACATTTTTTCCAATAAACATCTTTGGTATAGAATAAACTGGCTCTGATTTTGACTTTGAGCCATATGGCTTAAAAACGTTATCTAAAGCAAGCATTTCTGCTTTTGGCTTGTAATTAACCCATTCTGTTTCTGTTAATGGTTCATATCTAAGATTATATTTCTTTAATATTGAAAGCCATTTATTGCCTTCTGCTCCCTTCCACACATCTGTAACAACTGTTCTGTTTTCAACAGGATGAATTTTTTTGAAGTCATAACCATCTTTTTTCATTGCATTAAGCAATCCATGAAGCTGCCATGGCTCTGTGGAGCATGCAGGATAGTACAAAGACCAGCTGAGATTAAGCTTAAGAACAGTATCATTTGATTTCTTTATGAATCTATTATATTCAGCAAGATTTAAGAGATTATGATAATCTTTTATCACTGTCTCTGGCCTTGTCTTTAGTATGGATATTTTTGCCATTTTCATTTAATTGAAAACAATAATATAAAAGGTATTTAAATAATTAACCTAATAACAGAACAAATCAAAAGTTATAAATATTTAAACTAACATGAATAATATGGGGTGAATTCTATGCAATGCGACCTTTGCGGAACTGAGGAGGAAAATCTTGTTAGTGCTATAGTGGAAGGAACAGAACTTAATGTATGCAGGAATTGTGCAAGATACGGAAAGATAGTTGAAAAAAAGATTTTTTCTGCTGAACAAAACAATAATATAAGGCAAATAACATCAAAAGAGCCGGAAAAACAAACAATAGAGGTTATTGTCCCTGATTTTGCAGATAAGATAAAGAAAAAGAGAGAGCAGCTTGGAATAAAGCAGAAGGATTTTGCAAAAAAGCTTTCACTGAAAGAATCTCTTGTTCATAATCTTGAGACAGGCTCGTTTGAGCCAAGTATTGATATTGCAAGAAAGCTTGAAAGATTCTTAAAAATAAAGCTTGTTGAGGAGTATGAAGACAAGAAAACAGAAACAATGAAGTTAGATTCCAATGAAATAACCATTGGTGACTTGATAAAAATCAAAAGTTAATAATACCCCTCGCATTCAGATGTTTTTTCACTGTATTCTTTGCAGATTATACTTAATATCTCACTTTTTGAAGAAAAACCTCCTACTTTCCTGTTTTCAATTATCAAAGTGGGATACTCATGTATATCATACTGTTGCTTAAGCATTTCTATCATTGGCTCATCAGTATATGTTGAATCAAGCGAAAAAATTAATAGATTACCCCCAAATTTCTGCTTAAGGTAAGTTAATATAAATGCCTGCTCCCCGCATCTGGGACATTCCTTGTCAGTAGAATAAAAGTATAGTATGGTAACTAAATCCCTATCACATATATTTTTTGTTCTCTGGGCCAAAAGCCAGTAGTTAAGCTGGGCCAGCATATATTCTCTTTTAAGAATTTTAAACTCTTCTTTGTTAATATTTGAATTTTTCTCGTAGCTTTCAAGCCGCTCGCTTGTTTCAATAAGGCTTTTAACACTGCTCTCAAAGGTTTTTGAAACAGCTTCGCAGTTTTCCTCTCTGCTTAACTGCTCAATGTAAGCATACTGAATCTGAAGGCTGTTGTAGTCAAGCTTTTCAACTCTGTTTACCTTATCAATATACTGTACTCTTTGCCCTTCAACAACCATTCCAAGCATTATGCCTAATAGAAATATAACTGCTGTTATAATTCCTGCTATTAAGTACCTCTTTTTATTTAGCTCTCTTACCATTTTTTAGTTTTTTTAAATATTAAGTCCCTTGTAACCCCTACCCAAACAAAACCAAGGAAAAGATAGTAAAATAAAAGATATGAAGCAATAGGAAAAAAACCAAATTTCATAATCCTTTCATTTGTGTGTTTGTGAGCAAGAGTTACAACAATTAAGGTTATTGAAAGTATCACAATCATGATTATTACCTTGTAATAATTGAAATCAAGGAAATTTATGCTGAATTTAAAATTGGATATAAACAGCATTATGTCAAAGTCAACAAGGCTTAAGTTATAAAAATTAGTTAAAAGGGGCTTAATGATATTGAAGTAAAGAAGCATTAGCATTATGGTCATTGCAAGGAATCCTGAGCATATGACAACAGGCATCTGCATCATCCCAAAATCGCCATACTTTTTGTTGAATATTATCTTCCTGTAATCCCAGGCATTTAGAAGCGCTCCCTTGTTCCACCTGTTTCTCTGATGATAAAGCTCCTTAAAATTTCCAGGAAGAGATGTATAAACCTCTGCATTCATAAGCTGGATTATCTTGTAGTTGTTTTTCTGGACTCTTAATGCAATCTCAAGGTCTTCTGTGTTATGGCCTTCCCTGAATCCGCCTAATTCCTTTAACACGATTTTTCTGTAAATACTGAAAGGTCCGGGAGAAACATGGATGCAATTCAGGCACCCCATTATCTTTTTATAGAAAAAATTAATG
>JAQTRH010000059.1 GCA_028711925.1 Candidatus Nanoarchaeia archaeon
CTGAGAGTGCTGCATTGAGTATCCTTGATTTATTCGCGCTGTCTAAAACAGGGCAATCATGAATCCTTAAAACACAGGTCTTTTTTTTGTTGTCGCTCTTCACAACCTCTATCCTCCCCAGTCCAAATGTCTCAAAGACATCAACAATGTTCTTGTACATCCCTTCCTCTCCACTCCCTATTTTTTTTGCATAATCCTTAATGTTCTCCATGAATATTTTCTTCAGCTTCTTGTAATCATCTTTCGCGTTGCAACTATCCAACTCAGACAATACCTCAGTTGGCAACATCACCTGCCTTTTTCCGAGCACTTCTATTTTCCCGTCTATCATAAAAAACTGCCTTACAAAAAGCAATTTTTTCAAAAATGTGGAGAGCATATTAACTCAATTAGAATAATCATATAAAAAGCTTTCTTTATTTTTTTGCAACATGTTTAAATTATTAAGCTTATTTATTTACAACATGTTAAAAGAAATATTCAAAAAAATATGATGATGACCAATAAGATGACAAAAGAAGAGATTATAAATTTATAACTATTGGCGTATATTAATTCATTAATTATATTTTTTAAAAACAAAAAGTTTATATATAAAATAGGTTTTAATATTAAAATATATTGTAGGTGAATAAAAATGGAAGTATCAATAACTAAAATGTCTCAAAATGGACAGATAGTAATCCCTTCTGAAATCAGAAGAAATGCTGGTATAAAACCCTCAACTAAATTTATTGTCTTTAATGAAGATGGAAATATCTTGTTGAAGCAGATAAAAAAAGAAACATTAAGCAAGGATATGAAATTAATTGATAAAATTTTAATAAGCGAAGAACAAATAAAAAAGGGTAAATCCATTAAAGCAGATACTAGTATGAAAGATGAAGAGATTGATGATTTATTGATAGCATAAAATGGAAATAATTTTTTCTGAGGAATTTAAAAAAGATTTCAAGAAAATAAAAGATAAATCAACCAGATTGAAACTGATTAAGCATATTAAAAAGTTGGCTGACTTACCCGAATCAGGCAAACCATTGAGATATAAACTGAAAAGTCATAGATCAGTTAGAATCCCTCCATTTAGGGTTATATACAGATTGGAAAAAGATAAAATAATTATTAATTGTTTTGACCATAGAGGAGATGTTTACAAATAGCCAATTTTCTTGCTTCTAAATTTGAACTCTTATATCCTGATTCATTTTTAAGTGATTTATATTTTAAAATTTTATTTAACAAGAATTAACTTTTAAGACAAATTCAGTATTTTGTTTTTAGAACGCGTATGCCTGATTTTCCCATAGTCATTGAAATAGGCCCTTTTGTATGGTTGGTCTGCCTCATCTTCACAACCCTTATCGCCCTGTCTGACTCTCCGCCAATGCCTGCATAATGCATCACTATGAGACCATCGCACAAAAACTCCTCTACGCCAAACCTTGAGAATTTCCCGCTAGATTCCTCATCACCGCTGTTTGGTATCTCTGAAGTTAATATAGAAGTGCATTTAAGTTTTTTAAGTGTCTGTATAATGCCAAAAATCTCTTTTTTCCTTTCATAGTCATCTTCCAAAGGAATTACAAGAGCTGTCAAAGAATCAATAACAACCCTGTCTGGCTTAAACCTTTCTATCTGCCTTATGAGCGGATCCAAAAAATTAACTATCCCGTAAGGAGGCATATAAACAAACCTTACTTTTTTAGAAACCTTGTCAAAATCAAATCCAAAATCCTTTGCCTCTGCTTTCAGCTGCTCTTCAGGCTCTTCAAGCGAGATATACAATCCCTTTTCCTTGAATTCTTTTGCCCCATTGAAAAGGAACTGCATGCTGAAAATGCTTTTTCCGGTTCCTGTTCCACCAGAAAGAAGGTTCACTGAATTTTCAACTAATCCGCCCTGTATTGCCTTGTCAAATCCAGGTATTCCTGTGCTTATTCTTTTCACCATTTTATTTCAAAAAGCTGTTTAACAGATTATTCAATATTTTTTCTTCCCTTGCTAATGTAGTTATGTAAGTTAAAGTAACCACGACTAAAACAACTATTCCAAAAACAAAAAGAATATTTGTGTAAACAGGGGAGACAAGGTTGCCTATTTTGCTTAGGTAAGCAACAACAAGAAAAGCTATAAATGTCATAAATCCCTTGTTCAAAAGAGACATCGAGCGCTCTCTTTGAAGTTTGGATTTTTCAATAAGAATAAAAATAAGCTGCTTCTCAACCTCGGAAAGCCTTCTCTTGGGAACCCTTTGAAACATATCAACGATGTACTCTTTTTCAAAATCTAATTCCTCTTTTTTAGAACCCATTATTTTTTTATAAGAATAGCTTATTTATAAATTTATTGATTTTAATCTCAGAGAAGTAAAATCTTATACTAAAATTTGAAAAAAAGATAACATTTAAATAATAGTTGAATATATAATATTATGGATTTTTAACTACAGGGTTACATATGAAAAATAGTGACTCTTGAATGTTAAAAAATCATAATATATTAATAGTAGTAATACTTTTTCATTTATCTTAAGAATAAAAACAAAAAGAGAGAGAAAAAAAGAGGTGGGGGTGAAGGTTAGATGATAGTAAAAGAAGAGTTTTTGAACCAGTTGAAGCTTTACTTCTCGTTGAATCTTTATGAAGTGAAGATTTGGACTGCGCTTTTATCAAGAGGTGTTTCAACAGCCGGGGAATTAAGCGATATCGCAAATGTTCCAAGGTCAAGAAGCTATGATGTTCTGGAGTCTCTTGAAAAAAAAGGGTTTGTTGTGATGAAATTTGGAAAGCCAATAAAGTATATGGCTGTGCCTCCTGAGGAAGTTGTTGAAAGAGTAAAGAAAAATATGCGTGTTGATGCTGAAACAAGGGTAAAAAGACTTGAAGAAATGAGAAAAACAGAGGTTATTGATGAGCTTAAAAGCTTGTTCACGCAGGGAGTTGAGCTTGTTGAGCCAAGCGATTTGTCAGGCTCTTTGAGAGGAAGACATAACCTGTATAACCACATTGACTTCACAATAAAAAGCGCAGAAAAAACAGTCACAATTGTTACAACATCAACAGGGCTTATAAGAAAAATAGATGCCTTAAAGGGAACCTTTGAAAAAGTTAAAAGCAGAGGGGTTAAGATAAGGATAGCAGCTCCAATAACAAAAGAATGCAGCAATGCTATCAAAGACCTTAAGGGAGTGGCTGAGATAAGGCATATAGACAAGCTTAATGCAAGATTTATTGTAGTGGATGGTAAGGAGCTGATATTCATGGTGCTTGATGACAAGACAGTTCACCCAACATATGATGTTGGAATATGGGTCAACACCCCAATATTTGCCTCAGCGCTTGAGCAGCTTTTTGAGCTTGCATGGAAGGAGCTAAAGCCTGCAGCAAAGATTACCAAATAATTTTATTTTTTTAATTTCTTATTATTCAAAAGGTTTAAATAATTCTTAACCACTTTTTTTCTGATGAAAACAATAATTGGTATTGATGAAGCTGGAAGAGGCCCGGTCATAGGCCCCATGGTTATGGCAGGGGTTTCTGCTGATGAAAAGGATATTGAAAAATTCAAATCATTGGGTGTTAAGGATTCAAAACTTTTAAGCCCCCAACAAAGGAAGTTCTTGTTCAATGAAATAAAAAAGATTGCAAAAGACTATAAAATAATAATCATAAGTCCAAAGGAAATAGACTCTTCCCTGAATTCAAAAGACCTCAACCTTAATTGGCTTGAGGCAATAAGGGCAGCAGACATAATAAACCAGATTAATTCTGAGAAGGCCATAGTTGACTGCCCGAGCAACAATATTAATGCATATACTGCATATCTTCTCCAAAGAATAAAAAATAAAAAAATAGAGCTTGTTGTTGAGCATAAAGCAGATATGAAATATGCTGTTGTTTCAGCTGCATCAATCCTTGCAAAAGTCACGAGAGATAATGAAATAAAAAAAATACAAGATAAGATAACTCAGCCAATTGGCTCAGGATATCCTTCCGATCCCATAACAAAGGAGTTTATTAAAAATAATTACATGAATTATCCAGGAATATTCAGAAAAACATGGGCTTCCTACAAAAGACTTGCCGGTTCAAAAAAGCAAAAACATCTTCTTGATTTTTAAAAATAAAAAAATAAAAAATTACTCTGCTATTTCTTCGCCTTGGTTTTCCATGACAGCGTCATAATACTTGACAGGCTTAATGTCTGTTATGACTGTCTTGTGCATTATGAACTTGCCGTCCTTGCTCTTTGAAACCCTGCTCTCTACTATAGGCATATTCTTTATCTGTTCCAGTCTTTTTTCGCTGAATTCCATTTTAATACCTCCATAATTTAATTAAAAAATATTAAACAATCTTTTTTTATATGCCTTTTTGAAAAAAATCAAGGAGATTTTTAGATTAAATAAAAAAATCACGAAAAGTTTAGAAATTATGGGAGAGTTCTGTACTTTGTGTTTATCAAGCCCCATTCAATAAACAACAACGCGAGGGCAAGCATCATAAGACCCATTGAAATATCAACAGGAACTTTTTTCTCTGATTTTTTAGATATGTCCTCAAATGCTGTCCTTAGGGATTCATCGTCTTCTGCCCTGTAATACTTTCCATCTGTTTTTTCTGCTATTTCAGTTAAAGTTTTTTCATCAAGAGTTGATATCATACCTCCTCTTAAGAAAGTTCCTCCTTCTTCTGTCCCTATTCCTATTGTGTTTATGGTGACAAAGTTTTTGTTTGCATAATCTATCGCTTCCCTTACAGGGATTCCTACAGTGCTCTGGCCGTCTGTCAAAAGGATAACCATTCTTGGGTTTTTACTGTTCAACAAGATATTTACTGAAGTTGTTATCGCCCCCCCTATATCTGTTCCTCCGCTTTGGCTGACCTTTATATTGTTTATAGCCTCTTCTGCTTTTTTGAGGTCTTCATCAAGGCTCTGTTCAACATAGCTTGTTCCTGCAAATGAAACAATTCCTACATTTGCGTTTGCTTCGATGTTATTTAAAAAAACAGCAGATGCTTTTTTTGCAGCATCTAGCCTGTGGGGCTGGAAATCATCTGCAAGCATAGAGCTTGAAGAGTCTATAGCAACAACAAAATCAAAATCGCTTGCCTGTCCTGTATACCACAAAACAGGCCCTGATACAGAAAATATCATGAAAATTAAAACAATCAACCTAACCAATAAAAGAAGGCTGTTCTTTGAAATTGCTCTTGAATTTTTTACATCAAATTTGCCTCCTGTGACTCTTTTTATTGCCTCAAAGTTTGCAAACTTGACAGCCCTCCTATTCAGATAGTTAAGGACAAAAATATGGGTTATAATCAAGAGAGGAAGGCTTAGCAAAAGCCAAAGGTAATAGACATTGCTGAAGGTTAATGATATCATCTTGCTTTCTTTTTTCTCCTAAGGAAAAAATTCACCAGATCATATAAAAAAGGCTTGTCTGTCCTTAACTCAAGAAAATCAGACTTTGATTCAATAAATATCCTTTTTATTTCTTTAACCTGATTTTTTGCTTCTTCCTCATACCTTTCTTTTATCTGGTCTGTGTCAATGATTAACTCTTTGTCAGAATAAGGGTCAGATACAACTATTTGGCCAACACCTTCTGGCATTTCATAATCTCGCGGATCCCTGACCAGGATGCCAATAACCTCAAATTTTTTTGATATTGATTCCAGGTAATTCTTCCATTCTCCCTGAAATCCAATAAAATCAGATACAATAACCAAAACAGTTCCTCTTTTCAATGAGCTGGTTATCTGGGTTATTGATTTTATAAAATCCACTTTTCCGTCATAAAGCTTAGGATCTGAAAGCGCCTTTGTTATTGTGAAATACTGCTTGCTGCCCATATTTGGAGGAAGAAACTTCACTATCCCATCGCTGAACATGGCAAGCCCAACTGAATCACCTGCGCTTGTTGCTGCAAAGGCCATTGAAGCTACAAGCTCTGCAGCATACTCATTCTTCAGCTTGTCTATTGATGCAAATGACATGCTTGAACTGACATCAACAAAAAAAAGGATGTTTACATCCCTTTCTTCTGTTAAAATCTTGACGAGAATTTCCTGTGATCTTAGGGATGCTTTCCAGTCTATCATATTTGAGTCATCATTTACATCATAGGTCCTATACCCTTCAAAGTCAAGGCCCTTGCCCTTGAAAGTGCTTTTGTAGGAGCCTGTTAATACTCCAACAAGACCTTTCTTTGTGTATACCTCAAGCCTTTTTATCAAGGGCTTTAAGTTAAGATTTAACTCTTCCATTTTTTGATTCAGGGAACAGGGACTCTTGCAAGAATTTCTGAGATAACATCC
>JAQTRH010000060.1 GCA_028711925.1 Candidatus Nanoarchaeia archaeon
CTATTGTACCGAGATATAACCATGTAGTTGATACTTATAATGCCCTGGAAAATATGGGATTTTCTCTGGCAAAAAACATCACTGAGGAAATAAAAGATGTTTCGGCCTTGAGCATAAACATTGCAAAGAGCAATATTTCAAAACTAAATGAGCTAAATGATATAGTTGATTTAATTGCTGTTTATTCTCTCAATAAAACAGAGCTTGACAAGACTTACAAGAAAATTTCTTCTGAGGACTTAAAAATCAAGAAAGATTTTGTGATATATTCCCCGACAGCTGTAAAGCATCCGGGCAAGATGTCTAATTCAGGAAAATCTGATGCAGAATATTACTGGATTATAAAAAGGGATGACCCTGTAAATGGCGAAAATCCTGTAAGCTTGCTGTTGCAGTTCATAAAACCAAGGGCAAGCACATCAAGGCACTATCATATTGAAACAATTGAGTATTTTCTGCCTTTGTTCGGAAAGACCATGATAACATGCCAGAAAATAACTGAAAAGCTTCCTTCAAAAGCTAAGGAGCTTATTTATGATGTTTTCAGCAAGGTAATGCCAAAGACAGCCCACCAGCTCAAAACATTGGATGAGCCTGCTGTTAATTTATTGTGCATGCAGCCATATGACCCTAATTTAAAGGACCATTTTTATAAGTAAATATTCATTTTAAGAGGAGTGATTATTATGAAAAAACCAAAAAATCTTATCAAATATATTATCGGACTTTTTACAGTGATTGTCTTAAGGATTGTTCCTCATCCTCCGAATGTTGAACCCATAATGTCAACCATGATGCCCTTTGCAAAAAGATGGGGCAAGCTGGCAGGAATGGTTTTTACTCTTCTAGCCATACTAAGCTTTGACTTGATAACCGGAACATTGGGTGTTTGGTCAATCATGACCGCAGGAACATATGCATTATTGGGAATTGCAGCAGGAGTTTACTTCAAGAAAAAACAAAGCAATATCAAAAATTATGTAAAATTCTCTGTTATAGGAACCTTGGTTTATGATGCAATAACCGGCATTGGAACAGGTGTTCTTTTCTTTAATCAGTCTTTTATGATAACTCTTATAGGCCAGATTCCATTCACATTGTATCATTTAGGCGGAAATATTGTCCTTGCAGCAATAGTGTCTCCATTGTTGTACACATGGGTTTTAGACAATCCTCAAATGGAAACACAGCCAGTAATCAACAAGGTTAAGTCTTTTTTTATTTCATCAAATTAATTTTCCAAGAAAGCAGTAATGATTTTCAAGGCCTTTGTGAATGTCAATTATCCTGAAGTTCTTGAAATCCTGCTCTAATATTTTTTTGTTGTATATGAAATGAGGCAGTCCTTTTTCATCTCCATCTAAAGGAATGTGCGTTCTTGTCTCAATCACTTTTGTCTTTGTTGCTCCTCCTCTGTTTTTATGATAAGTTACTGTAATAAAAATAACTCCTCCTGACTTTAGAACTCTTTCAATCTCAGATATGCAATATTTTATTTTGTTATGGTAGTTATGATAAATAACCTGTATTGAAATCACGGCATCAAAGAAATTATCTTTGAAAGGAAACTTTTTGTAGCATGATAATTTTTTCAGTTTTGCCTTAAGGCCATATTTATTTAGCCATTCTTTTGTTAAGGCCAGTCCTTCATCTGAAATATCTGTTCCATAAACATCAAATCCATTCTTGGCCAGCATAACAGTGTGCCTTCCTGTGCCGCATCCAAGGTCAAGAACTCTTTTTACTTTTTCTTTTTTCATTAGCTGGATAACTTTTTTCATGTCTTCCTGCGGTTTAAGAAAAACCTTTCCCTGCACTTTGAATATTGACTCCCAGTCACCCATAAAAAAGGATTTGATTATGTAATTAATAAAACTTTTGAAATTGAATATAAAACTTGTTTTACCTAGAAATGGTTAATAAGAAAAAGATTATTTTTCATTCATAATTGTGTTTATTTTTTCCTCTAGTGGTTTTATCAATTTTCCGTATAGTTCTTCTTTTCCATAAATGCTAGAATTTTTGTTAATCTGGTAGATTAACTCTGTTGGAAATCTCGCGTCTTTGGATAACATCACTTCATCTATTTTCTCAAATTGGTAGTTTGCAATAGAGGCAACATCATCCCAGAATCTTTTAAGTTCAGGAACTGTTTTTTTCATCTCTTTTAAGATTAAATCAGAATTTCTGTATAGATTAACGATTTTATCAAGAGAAGTACCAATCTCTCTCATAATTTCTTCTGATTTAACAGCACTTTCAGCTATCTGTATAATTCCATAACTTATAGAATTATATACGCTTCCTTTAACTACATCCTTGATTCCCTTATGGTTTAATAATTGTTCGGGTGTTATTTTAGACATAGCAAGAAAAGAATACCCAAACTTTAAAAATCTTTTGCTTGTAACCACTTTTTAATGGTTTAAAACGAAAAATATAAATATTTAAAACAACACATAATATGCATGTCCAATATCCTCATAGTCCACGGGGCTTATGGGGGGCCTGATGAACATTGGATTCCATGGATAAGGGAAAAGCTCGAAAATTACGGTTACAACATCATTGTTCCAAAATTTCCAGACCCGCAAAGCCATGATCTTAATAGTTGGCTGATGGTCTTTAATGACTATCGAAAGTATCTAAATGAAAATTCGATTATAATAGGACATGACATAGGAAGCACTTTCATCCTTCATGTTCTTGAGGGGCTTAAAGACAAGGTAAAAGCTGTATTTTTGGTTTCCAGCTTCACAGGAAAGCCAACTCATGAAAAATTCAAAAACATAAATCTGGAATTCACTGATAAAGAATTCAACTGGGAAAAAATAAAGAAAAGCTGCCGCAGGTTTTACCTTTATCATGGAAACGATGACCCTTACATTCCTGTTGAAAATGCAATAAACCTTGCAGAGCAGCTTGATGGAAATCTAAATTTAATAAGGAACGGCGGCCACCTCGACCAGAATTCAGGATATGTTATGTTTGAGCTACTCTTAGATGAAATAAAAAATGAATTATATTAAAATGGAAAATAATATTATAACAAACAGAGAAATCAGAGAATATATTTCAAGAATTAAGGCGTCAGAAAAAGACAGGCTTAGGCAGAATCATAAAAAACCCTTTTATGATAATAACAATATAGAGTATAGGCTAAAAAATTATGAAAGCAATCTCAAGATAAGAATCTCGCCTACAAAGAAAGTGGATTTTATATTATCGCAGAATTTAAGTGAAAATATTGGTAAGAATGATAAAGAGCTCTATAACATCTGTAAACAGGATTATAATATGCTTTCAATAAAGAGAATCTTTTTCGGAAGTTATAAGGGTGTTAGGAGAGTGAAAATTATGTCTATCTACAGCTTGGATGATAATAAATTAAAGAGGATAAGCAAGTATGAAGCAAAAGAAAAAAAAGATGTTACTGACGAGCATAAAAGAATTTTTAAAAATCTTCTGATGAGATATTTAAAATAAAAAATCAAAGCATCTTTCTAACCTTATCTGCAGTTCCTTTTGAGTTGAATGCGTCAAAGAACTTTAAAGCTTCAGTGTATGCCTTTTCTTCTAAGATCTTTTCTGTTCCAGGGCTCATTGAGTCTATTTCGTCAAAGAACTGTATTATTGCCCTCTTGCTCTCTTTTCCAAAAATCTCATTCTCGCTCTTACCCGGCTTTGAATGATTTTCTATTGTCCAGTCCCATATTTCCTTGTAAAGCTCCGGCTCTTCTTCCTTGAAAACATCCCAGACAAGATTCATCCAGTGAGTTGCAACATTGCCTTTTCTTATGTATTCTCTTGGAAACTTATCTTTTATTATGCTGAGGGGTGTTCCGGTTATTCCGTGCTGGGCTATCTTTACATCAAAGCCGGCATCCTCCAAAGCTTTACCCACTGCTATTGTTTGGGGAATGTCAATGGAAACCTGTTCAACTAAATTTCCTTCTCTATCATATGTATTTCCATGGGCAGAGCCGTTTGCAATTGCAATAACATTTGGATTTATTCCTTTTTCCTTTAAAACCCTAATAAAAGTTACTGCTTCCTCTGGCGTTGTGAGAATTCTTCCTGATTCATTTTCTTTTCCTATTTCCCCTACTTCAACCTCAAGGCCAAAGGGCTCTTTCTTGTTTTCCTCTATGAACTTTGCAAGCTCAACAGTTGCCTTTATGTTATCTGAGAGTTCATCCTCAACTGTTTTTCCATTGAAATTAAAAAGATGGGATGCGTCTATTGCAAAGGATGTAAAGCCGGCATCAATCTGGGCTTTTATGAGCTTTTTTGTTTGCTCTATATCCTCTAGAGTTCCTTTCTTCACTCCTATATGGTCTGCGTGCAGAGCCCAGATATCATAATCAACTTCATCTGCTGCTTCCATTATTCTTTTGGCATATTCAGAAGGAGTCATTCCAGTATAGCCACCTTTTGTGTCTGATTCAGACCTTGCTATTTCAAATATCACAGCTGAATCTGTATCTTTTGCTGCCCTTAATATTCCCCTTGCAACTCCTTTTGTGATTCTTACGTTGCAGGCCATTATTATTGTTTTTTCATCTTTAAGGGATTTGAAAACAACATCCCCTGAAATTGGTTTCATTTTTCCACCTCATTAGTATTTTGGCTCATCCTCAAAAACATGATGCGCTTCTATAAATCTTATTGTTCCGCTTTTCTGTCTCATAACAATTGAATATGTTTTTGCTCCTGCCGGTGTAAAGTCAACTCCTTTTAAAAAAGTTCCTGTACTTACGCCTGTTGCGACAAACATTGAACGGTCTGTATTAACAAGGTCTTTTTCTGTCATCTTTTTATCAAGGTTTTTTATTCCCATGCTTCTTGCCCTTTCTCTTTGCTTTTCATCCTTAAACTGCAGCCTTGTCTGCATCTCTCCTCCAAGGCATCTTATCGCTGCTGCTGAAATAACTCCTTCCGGAGCTGCTCCAATTCCCATAAGAATATCAATGTCAGATGTTGAAAGGCATGTTGATATAGCCCCTGAAATATCACCATCAGTTATTAACCTTATTCTTGCCCCTGCTTTTCTTATTTCACTTATCAATTTTGTATGTCTTTCACGGTCAAGAACAACAACCATCAAATCCTTTACTTTCATATTTTTAGCATCTGCAACTGCCTTAAGGTTTTCTTCAACAGCTGCATCTAAATCAATCACTCCTCTTGCCTCAGGGCCAACTGCTATCTTGTCCATATAGATATCAGGGGCATGAAGGATTGTTCCTTTTGGGGATGCTGCAAGGACTGATATTGCGTTTGGCCTTCCGTATGCAACGCTGTTTGTGCATTCCAAAGGGTCAACTGCAATATCAATCTTTATTCCGTTGCCATTGCCTATTTTCTCTCCAATGTAAAGCATTGGGGCTTCATCTCTTTCACCTTCTCCTATCACAACTGTTCCGCTTATCTTGACATCATTAAAAACTTTTCTCATCATCTCTGTTGCAGCATGGTCTGCTGCATGCTTGTCTCCGCGGCCCATCCATCTTGCTGAAGAAATAGCAGCTGCCTCTGTAACGCGCACAAATTCAAGCGCTAAGTTTCTGTCCATATCCTATCACCTTTCTAAGTATGATAATATCATACTTTTCAAATCATCATACTTTGTAATACACTTGTATTTATATCTTTCTATTTGTATTTTCTTATTATTTTAAAGTGATTACAAAAACAAAAAATTTATATATTTATTACAAAAGATCCAAAATATGAAACAAAATATTTTGACAAAAAAACAAAGAAAGAATTATCTAAATAAGATAATAAATAATTTGCATCCTGTTTATTCAAGTAATGAAACAGTGTATTTTATGGCTAATAAGAAAGGGATGATGACAATAGAAAAACAAGATTTTTTAAATAAGTTAAAGATAAAGATATCAAAATCTTTTAATTCAGTTTACCTGGATAAAAGCACAGAAATTAAAAAAGGAGATTATTTTTTGTTTAATAACCATAAATCATTTGTTCCTATAGGTGTCTTTCAAAGAATAGAATTTGATTATTTTGGCTCAGCAAATGGATTAAGTAAAGTTAGGAGTACAGTAGTATATAAAAAATTTAAAAATAATAATCTAAATCATTCTTGCGAGATTTATTCAAATAAAAAATTAAAAAAACAGGAAAAAATGGATTTTGATTCAATTATAATTGAGTATGCAAGAATGCTTTGATAATTTTGAATAGACCATCAAACAAAAACATTTAAATAATAAATAAGTTAATTTCTTTCTATGGAGCCAAAAACCGGTGATAGTGTCTTAGTTGAGACAAAAGACAGAAAGATAAATGGAAC
>JAQTRH010000061.1 GCA_028711925.1 Candidatus Nanoarchaeia archaeon
TCCGATCTTCCAGTACTTAAAACAACTGCCTTCCCCCTTCCCTTTGTTATTATTGTTCCTGAAAACACAATGTTTGACTGGGCTGCAATCTCTTTTTTTCCTTTTAATATATCTATATTTTTGCTTACAGAGGTTGATTCTCCTGTCAATGCTGATTCATGCGTCTGCATGCTGATTGATTCGATTATCCTTGCATCTGCAGGGATTTTTTCCCCTTCCTCTAAAAGTATTATATCTCCGGGAACAAGCTCTCTTGCATCAATTCTCTGCTCTTTTCCATCTCTCATAACAGTTGCTTTTAAACTTGCAAATTTCTTTAATGCCTCAATTGATTTCTCTGCCTTGTATTCCTGAACAAAACCAAATACTGCATTAAATATAACAATAATGGAGATAAGTATTGCATCTGTTATCTCTCCAATAACAATTGTTGCTACAACTGCAGCAAGAAGTATTATTATAAGAGGGCTCTTGAACTGGCTTAAAAAAATGCTAAAAGGACTTATTTTCTTTTTTTCTTTTATTTCATTAAAGCCATGTTTCTCAAGTAGCTTTTCTGCCTGTTTTTTTGAGAGACCCTTCTCAGATGTCTTTAACTCTTCAAAAATCTTTTTAACAGAGTAATTGTAGTAATCCATCATTCACCTCTTTTCATAATCTAAAAATCTTATTGTTTAAATAAATTATCCTTTTTTAATACAAAAATATTTATATCAATTATTGATTGTTATTTATTTTAATGAAGACAAAAAAAGAGGCCATACTGCTTGTATTGATCTGCACTTTTTTCACTTCTGTTGGCCAACTATTTCTTAAGATTGGCTCAAAAAATTTAAGTTTTAATTTCATTGAACTATTAACTAATCTTCCTTTGATAGTTGGATTTTCTTTTTACATTATTGGAGCAGTAATTCTGATATTTGCTCTTAAGAACGGAGAGCTTTCTGTTATTTATCCGTTTATAGCTACATCTTTTGTTTGGGTAAGTTTTCTCTCAGTCATTTTTCTTAAGGAGGTTATGAATATATTGAAGTGGTCAGGCTTGTTTGTTATAATCCTTGGAATGGCTTTTATTGGAAAAGGGGGAAGCTTAAGATGAAAACAGAGCTTTGGTCAATCTTGCTTGTCTTGATTGGAACAATAATAGGAGCTTTTGGGGCACTATACATTAAAATCGGCTCTAAAGATTTTTCATTAAACATAAAAAAGATAATAAAAAACCAGAAATTAATTTTAGGGTTTGTTTTTTATGCGCTTTCATCAGTATTCTATGTTATAGCACTGAAAGGAGGAGATTTATCTGTGATTTATCCCATTGTATCAATAGGATATGCTTGGGTTTGCATTCTTTCTGTTTGGTTTTTAAAAGAAAAAATGAATAGTTGGAAATGGATTGGCATAGCAACAATAATATTAGGAATAACATTAGTAGGCATAGGGGGTTAATATGGAAAAAATAATTGTAATATCATTGGGCGGCTCGATAATAGTGCCCAATGAAATAAATGTAGAATTTCTTAAGGGTTTTAAAAGATTGATAAATGATTTTGTTGAAAAAGGAAACAAGGCAATAATTGTCTGCGGGGGAGGAAACACTGCAAGAAAATACCAGTCAGCAGCAGGAAAAATAAGCAACCTAAGAAATGACGACCTTGACTGGATGGGAATTCATACAACAAGATTAAATGCGCAGCTTGTAAAAACATTATTTCTTAAAAATGTCCATGAAGTTGTAATCCACAATCCTAACGATAAAATTGATTTCAAGGAAAAAATTCTTATTGCAGCCGGATGGAAACCTGGATGGAGCACTGATTATGATGCTATTAGATTAGCGCATAACTTTAATGTCAAGACTGTTTTAAATGTAAGCAATGTGCCCTATGTTTATGACAAGCCGCCAAAGGAAAACCATGATGCAAAACCAATTAAGAATATGTCATGGAAAGAGTTAAGAAATCTAGTTGGAGACAAATGGGATCCCGGGCTTAGCGCTCCTTTTGACCCAATTGCTGCAAAGGAAGGAGAGAAGCTTGGCATAAAAGTTATAGTACTGGGCACTGATTTAAAGAATCTTGAAAATTATTTAAACGGAAAAGAATTTAATGGGACTGTTATAAGCTAACACATTTTTGATTTGTTTTTCTCAAAGTCAAGAAGCTTTTGCCAGTTTTCATCAACATTTTCCTGGATTTCTTTTATTTCACTTTCGCTTAAATGCTTGAATCTCCCCTGAGATTTAAGATATTCATCTACAGGAATAACCTTGCCTGGTTTTTTTGAAATCTTAACAACACCTTTTTCAATCTCATACAAGGGAGTTACATTTGATTCAAAAGCGAGCCTTGCAACCTGGATTGTAAATCCTCCTCCTAATTTCCATCCAGTAGGGCATGTGGAAAAAACCTGTATGTATGCAGGTCCGTTAAACTCAAGCCCTTTCTTAACCTTCTCAATAAAATCAAGCGGAAATGCAATGTTAGCAGTTGCAACATAAGCGCCATGCGCAGCCATTATAAAAGGCATTGGCTTTTTGAACTCTGTCTTGCCGTGAATTTTTGATCCTACTGGACTGGTTGTTGTTGAAGCATATTTGGGTGTTGCTCCTGAACGCTGTATTCCTGTATTCATATAAGCCCCGTTATCATAGCATATGTAACAAAAATTTTCTCCTCTTTCAGCTGCTCCCGATAGTGCCTGAAAGCCTATGTCAAATGTTCCGCCGTCTCCGCCAAAAACCAAAACATTTACATCTTTTCTTTTTCCCAATGATTTTAAAGCCCTATTCACTCCTGAAGCTATTGCTGCTGCATTCTCAAAAGCGCCGTGTATCCAGGGAATTTTCCATGCTGTTTCAGGATAAGGTGTGCTGAATACTTCCAAACAGCCGGTTGCATTCACAACTATTGTATTTTTTCCAGCTGCCTTTAAAGCAAGCCTTGCCATTAAAGCAGCTCCGCAACCAGCGCATGCCCTATGACCTGATGCAAAATGCTCTTCTGTTGTTATTCCGGCAATTTTATCATTCATTTTTTTCTACCTTTTTTTCAAGTGATTCTTTTCTTAATTTTTTGCTTTCTCCATTCCAGTAATCATGCCCAGAGCCCTGAAAGTCAACCTTTATCCTGTTTTTCTTTTTGCACTCTGGACATTTAATTAACTTGTAATGAAACTCAGTTTCAAACTCTGAGTCCCATGCGTTTCCATTAAACTCTGCTCCGCAATAAGTGCATGTTTTTTTTGAATGTATCTCTTTTACTATATGATGAACTGCTGTAATCTATATCACCTTAACTTAGCCACTCTGTTTGTTTTGTTTTTCCTGTTCTTTCAAATGCCTTTTTTATATGCTCCTTGGTCACATCTCTTCCGCCAAGACCAGCAATAAACCCGTTTATCACTGGTTTATTTTCCTGATTGTAAAATGCTGACTTAAATTCTGTGAATAATGCCCCTTCATTTCCTAATGATATATTACGGTCAATTACTGCTATGTTTTTGATGTTTTTGCAGCAGTTTGTTATCTCTTCTTTTGGAAATGGCCTGAAGCATTTTATCTTGATTAGTCCTACTTTTTTCCCTTCTTTTCTCATTTCATCAACAACAACTCTTGCAGTTCCGCATATTGTTCCCATTGCCACAACAGCATATTCAGCGTCCTCAATTTTATAAGTTTCTAATACTCCATCTCCGTATCCGCGATTAAATGATTTTTTGAATTCTGCGTTTGTTTTCTTTATAATTTCTTTTGCCCTTATTATCGCTTCATTTGTTTCTTGTCTGAATTCCATATAAGTGTCCGGAAACCCTATAGGTCCCATTGTAACCGGCTTTTTAGGGTCCAGCTTAAATAAAGGATTGTATTTTGGAAGAAAATTATTAACATCTTTTTCATTTGGGATATCAACAGGCTCAAATACATGGCTTAATGTAAATCCGTCAAGGCATACCATTACCGGAAGAAGAACTTCATGATTTTCCGCAATCTTGTATGCCTGTATTATTGTATCAAGGGCCTCCTGCGCAGATTCAATGTAAAGCTGTATCCATCCTGTATCTCTTTCCGATATGGAATCCTGGTGGTCGTTCCATATGTTTATAGGAGCGCTTAAAGCGCGGTTAGCAACTGCCATAACAACCGGAAGCCTCATGCCTGCAACAATAAATAATATCTCGTGCATTAAAGCAAGTCCTTGAGATGCAGTTGCTGTGAATGTTCTTACTCCTGTTGCCTCAGCTCCAATAGCTGCTGAAATAGCGCTGTGCTCTGACTCTGCATGAATCATCTCTGCATTAAGCTCGCCGTTGTTTATGAATTCTGCAAGGCGCTCAACAATGTGCGTATCCACTGGTTAAGTATTTACTTAAACCAACTGTGGTGTTATAGGGTACATTGGTATTACCCTTGGTTCACATAATTTAGCGCCTAAAGCAACGGCAGTGCTTGCTTCAATTACTTTCCTTACCATAAGATTAAGGCAATATAAGAAATATTTAAATATATTCTTTTTTACCATTTTAAATGTGGGTGTTAAACAGATAAATGGAAAAGATTGGGTTTAAGGGATTAATTAAGTACAAGATTTATATAAAGTTAGATAAGGAAGCAGTAGTCTTAATCCTTAATATAATAAAAAAATCGGGCCTTTTGTTAGATGAAGAAACAAAAGAAAATCTATATAGGCTCTCAAAAAACAAAAAAATATCATTAAAGTTTATGAAAAGGTTATCTATTCTTTTAGAAATTCCATATTCTTATTTTTATAAACATACCTTGCTGATAACTAGTGTAAAGAATACAAATATAGGAATAAGAAATCCAAAACTTCCGTTTAATCTTGGTAATGTTTCTGGAGCAAGATTTATTGGTTCAATAATGGGGGATGGAGAAATAAACAGTCAAATTCAAGTAAGGTATAACAACCAAAATAAAGAGTTGATAAAAAAAATAATCGATTGCGCTAAAGATTTGTTTGGTGATGTTGATTATAAATTATACTTAAGAAAAGACAAAACCTACCAATTGCATTTTCCAAAAATCGTTGGGTTGATTATGATTGAGGTTGGGTTAAAACAAGGTTACAAATCAGAAAATAAGTATGAAATTCCTGATTTTATTTTCAAGAAGAATGAAAAAATAAAATCTGCACTAATAAGGCAGTTTTTTAATGATGAAGGCAATGTAAGGATTAAAGATAGAAGGCTACAAGTTAAACAAACATCAAATATCCAAGTTTCAAAAAGGATTTGCAGAGAAAGATCAAAAGAATTAGCACATAAGTTTTTAATAGGAATAAAAGAATTGCTTAAGTCCTTGGGAATTGATTCAAATATAAGCCTTGGTGCTTATAGGGATAAAAAAGCTGATTGGGAGCTTTCTGTTTATGGAAAAGAAAATCTTGTTTTATATAAAAAGAAAATTGGTTTTGATTTATATGAAAAAACAAAAAAGCTTGATGATGCAATTAAAAGCTATAAATTTCCTTCTGCCCCAAGAAACAAAAAACTTGAGTTTGCAATAAAAAAATTTAAGCAAGTTGAAAAAATAAATGGGTATGTGACAAAGTATCTTCTTGCCAAGGAATCAAAAAGATCTTTAAAAACAGCTGTTTACTATCTTGTTGATTTAAAAAAGATCAATAAAATAAAAGAAGTTGAAAAGGCAAAGGATAAAAAAGGCCATTTTTTACCAAGAAAATATAAGTCAGTTTAGCTACTTTTCCTCTTTCTTCATGATTATTGCCTTTACAGGACATTCATTTGCGCATATTCCGCAGCCCTTGCAGTAATCATAATTAAACTCAAACTCTCCTTTCTTGTTTTTTCTTATAGCATTGTCAGGACAGGAAGCCCAGCATTTTCCGCATTTTATGCACTTTTCCTGGTCTATCTCGGGCCTAAAAGAACGCCATCCACCTGTTTTGTTTTTTATGGTGGAGCCTGGCTCATCTATTACCTCTCCTATGCTAATCTTTGGCTTTTCTTTCTTGTTCATTTTGTCTGGTTGTAAACAGCTGTTATTGCTTTCTTGTTGAGCTCAGCTATTTTTTTTCCTTTTGTTTTTAAAAAGATATCATCAATTGCCTTTACTAATGATTTCAGTGAAATCTCATTTGTTATTTTAGAGAAAGCCCCAAGCACAGCAGTGTTTACAATCGGCTTTCCAAAGATTTCAATTGCAATAGATGTTGCATCAACTGTATGAACATCAAACTTTCCATTTATTTTAATTTCTTCTGGTTTTTTGTTGGTGTTTATTATTATCTTTCCATTGTCATTTAATCCT
>JAQTRH010000001.1 GCA_028711925.1 Candidatus Nanoarchaeia archaeon
GGAGGAAGGTAATCTCCTTGTAAATCTTGCCAGAGAGTCTATTTCTTGCTGTTTTAACAACAAAAATCCTAATATAAGCAAAGTTGAAAAATTTTCTGATAACCAAGGCGTTTTTGTTACACTAACTAAAAACAATCAGCTAAGAGGGTGCATTGGTTTTCCAGAGCCGGTATTTCCTTTATACAAGGCAGTGATAAAGGCAGCTACAGCAGCAGCATTTGAAGACCCAAGGTTTCCTCCTTTGCAAAAACAGGAGTTTAAAGATATAAGCATAGAGATTTCTGTTCTTACTGTTCCCAGGCTTATCAAGGTTAACAATCCAGAGGATTACCTGAAAAAAATAAAGATAGGAAGAGATGGATTGATAATAAGATCTGGCCTTGGGTCTGGCCTATTATTACCCCAAGTTGCAACAGAATACAAATGGGATGTGAAAACATTTTTAGAGAATTTATGCCAGAAGGCATGGCTAAGCTCAGATGCATGGAAAGATATCACTAATAAGCTATACAAGTTCCAAGCCCAGATTTTTAGAGAATAATATTTAAATATATAATACAAATAATCTTTAGAATGGAAACACGAGACCTATTAAAACAGTATAAAGACAAGGTTAACTCAAAAATTAATGATTTTTTTGATTCTGAAATAAAAAACTGCCAGAATAAAGATGAAAAAATCATCAACCTTATTGATAATCTAAAAGAGTTTAATCTTAGAGGGGGAAAGAGAATAAGGGCAATTCTTGCCTTGGTTTCTTATGAGTTATTTGATGGAAAAGATTTTAATTCTATGCTCGATATTGCTGTTTCAGTTGAGTTGATGCAGTCATTCTTTCTTATCCATGATGATATCATTGACAATGACAGTTTCAGAAGAGGGGGCCCAACATTCCACAAAATTTATGAGAACAGCAATGAAAATCTTGGACAAAGACAATCAGAGGGAATAGCAATAGTTGCAGGAGACATTCTTGAGTCATTAAGCAAAAAAATGATTTTACAATCATGCTTTAATGAACAAATTAAAATAAAGATTCTTGAAAAATTCAATGAAATCATAGAAAATACCTGTTATGGGGAATTTCTGGACATCTTATCAGCAAAACAACAAAACATGGATGAAGAGGATATAATCAAAATCCATAAGTTTAAGACAGCTAAATACACAATTGAGGGCCCTTTGCAACTTGGGGCCATAACAGCTGGCGCTGATGATAAGCAGCTTAAAATATTAAGCGATTATGCAATTCCCCTTGGAATAGCATTTCAAATAAAAGATGATATAATGGGTCTTTTTGGGGACAATGAAAAGATTGGAAAGCCGGCTGGCTCTGATGTCAGAGAGGGAAAAATTACGCTTTTGATTTTAAAGGCAATTGAAAAATGCTCTGAAGATGACAAAAACCTTATAAAAAGTTGCCTTGGGAATGAAGATATAACTGAAGATGAGCTTTCAAAATTAAGAAAAATAATAGTGAAAACAGGCTCCTTAGACTATTCTGAAAAGCTTTCTGAGAAGTTAATATTTCAAGCAAAAGATGCATTGAAAAAATCAAGCTTAAGCGAACAATCAAAACATCTTCTTTTTGAAATCGCGGATTTAATTCTTAAAAGGGATTGCTAGAAATGAAAACAAAAAAAACAAGGCTTATCAAGGTTGGAAATGTAAACATAGGAGGCAATTCTGAAATAACAATACAATCAATGTGCAACACCAAAACAAAAGACACAGAACAAACAATAAATCAGATAAAAGAACTTGAAAAAGCTGGATGCGATATAGTGAGGGTTGCTGTGGAGGATATGGATGATGCGCTTGCATTGAAAAAGATAAAGGAAAACATAAATATCCCTTTGGTTGCAGATATACATTTTGATTACAAACTTGCTTTGGAATCAGCTAAGTATGCTGATAAATTAAGAATAAACCCTGGAAATATTGGCTCAAAAGATAAAGTAAAAATGGTTGTTAATGCAGCAAAAGAGCGCTCTGTTCCAATAAGAATCGGTGTTAATCTTGGCTCTATTGAAAAAGAATTCAAGGAAAAATTTGGATTAACAAGCAAGGCAATGGTCGAGTCTGCAATGAAGCATATAAAGATTCTTGAATATCTTGATTTTTATGATATCATTGTTTCCTTAAAGGCATCTGACATAAAAAGAACTGTTGATGCTTACAGGATGATATCTGAAAAGATTGATTATCCTTTGCATCTTGGAATAACAGAAGCAGGAACTGCTTACTCAGGCACAATAAAATCATCTATTGGAATTGGCTCTTTATTATTAGATGGAATTGGAGACACAATAAGAGTATCACTTACATCAAATCCTGTTGATGAGGTTAGAGCAGGAATTGAGATATTGAAATCCTTGGAATTAAGAAACGGCCCAATAATAATATCCTGCCCTGGATGCGGAAGGACAAAGATTAATCTAGAAAAAATCACAAAAGATGTTGAAAATTCTGTTTGTCATTTAAAAAAGCCATTAAAGATAGCTGTGATGGGCTGCGAAGTTAATGGTCCTGGCGAGGCCTCTGAAGCAGATATTGGGATTGCAGGAGCAACTGATTGCGCTGTTTTGTTTAAGAAAGGCAAATTCATCAGAAAAATTGAAAAAAGCAGCATCACAGAATGTTTGCTTAAAGAAATAGAAAAGTTGTGAAAATGAAGGTTATATGCGCTGAAAACATGGGATTCTGTTCAGGGGTTAAAAGAGCTGTTGATATGGCTTTAAAGCAGAAAGATGCTTTTGTCCTTGGCCAGCTTATACACAATCCACAAGTGGTTGAAATGCTTGACAAGAAAGGAATAAAGGAAATAAGCTCAGTTGATGATATTGAAAAGGGAAGTTTGATTATAACGGCGCATGGAACAACAAAATCAAATGTTGAAAAAGCTAAGATAAAAGGTTTAAAAATTATAGACACAACTTGCCCCCTTGTTAAAAAAGTGCAGGACCTTGCAAAAGAGTTCAGCAGTAAAGGTTATGATATCATTCTTTTTGGGGATAAAGGGCATTCTGAGGTAAAGGGTATTGTAAGCAATGCAGAAAATATCATTGTTATTTCAAGCAAAGAAGACGCAAAAAATGTTTTTGTTAAAAAGGCATGCCTATTATCGCAAACAACTCAGTCCATTGAAAAATTTAATGAAATTTCCAAGGTTCTTAAAAGTAATGTAAATGAATTAAAAATAATAAATACTATATGCAATGCCACAAAGAAAAGGCAGGATTCTGCAATGAACATAGCAAAGAAGGTTGATATAATGATTGTTATTGGCGGCTATAACAGCGCGAACACAAAAAGATTAAATGAAATATGCAGCAAAATAACAGAAACTAAACACATTGAAACAACCAGGGAAATAAAAAAAGAATGGTTTCAAGGAAAAAAATCAGTTGGAATAACAGCAGGAGCGTCAACGCCTGATTTTGTTATAAAAGAAATTAAGAAAAAGATAGAAAGCCTTTAATTTATTTTCCGAAGCGCCTTTCTCTTTTTTTGTATTCTTCAATAACATCTATTAAATCTTGTTTTTCAAATTCCGGCCACATCTTTTCAATAAAGAACCATTCAGAATAAATCGACTGCCATGTAAGGAAATTGCTTGTTCTTTTATCCCCTCCTGTCCTTATTATCAAATCAGGCTCGCTGCCAAGATCAAGGTTTTCCAATATAATCTTTTCATTTATCTCTTCAGGATTAAGTTTGTTTTCTTTTATTTTCTCAGCAATCCTTTTCACAGCATCAACAATTTCTTCCCTTCCGCCGTAGGCAAGGGCAATGTTTATCTTGTAATTATCATAATTTTTAGTCTTATCCATTATTTTATGAATTTCATCATTTATATAATCAGAAAAAAGATTATATCTTCCAATAAAATTAATTTTTATTTTGTATTTGTCAATATCTTTATTTTCCATTAATTCCTTGAAAGATTCATCAAATATTTTCATAAGGTAATCAAATTCCTTTTTTGGCCTGTTAAAATTCTGCATTGAAAAGCAGTATAATGTAAGCTCTTTTATTTTAAGCTCTCTGCACCAAACAAGAAGGTCTTTTAGCTTTTTAGAGCCGTATTCATGCCCTTTCCAGGGATTAAGATTAAGTTTTTTGGCAAACCGCCTGTTGCCGTCAAGAATAATTCCAATGTGGTTAGGTATTATGCTCATATAAGAACGCTAAAACAAGCACTTTATAAATCTTTTTGATAATTAAGGCATTAGAAGTCTATCTATACTACTTATCAATGTTTGTACTTTGTTTATACCTTGGTTGTTTTCAAGTATGTAATACTTATTCTTAAGTACAACAAGTTCGTTTTCCATTATATACTCAAGTCTTTTATAATCGTTTTTATTCATCCATTTACCTTCTATACAAGAAACCTCTTCATAAAGATTATTAAAATAACTGTCCAAAACGCCTAATTCATATTCAAATTTTTTATTTGCAATGTAAACGGCATTTTCCTTCTTAGTTTTATACTGATTTATAAATGCTTTTAGAGAATCCTCTTTGCTCCAAAAAATATAGTTCTGCAATGAATCTGCCTTATCTTTTAATTTTTTAATTAATCCTAATTCATTTTTGTATACTTCATTTTTCATTAATCCGTTAACATTTTCTATTATTTCTTCTGCAATATTTGTTTTATTTTTGATGTCTTGCTCAACTCTCTTTATAAGTGATTCATATTCCTTTTTACATGTTTTAACATAATCAGACGCCTTTTTTATTTCTGAAATCATGTTATCATCCGAAAAAGAAAAATAAAAATTTTCTAAATCAGAAAGCTTTAAGTTAATCTGTTCAAGAGATTCGTCTGTTCCCGGGTTATCCCATTTATTATTATAAATAGTCTTTTTCAATTTCAAAAAATCCGACTCGGCCTTTCTTTTTTTCTCATCGGTTTGATCTATTAAAGTATAACGAAGTTTTTTTATTTTATCTTCAATCTGTTCATTTCCATCAAAAAACACATTATTTTTAATTATAGAGTAAAGTTCAGTATAATCATTTAATTTATAAATATAGTTGTTAATGTGGTCCACCTTATCCTTTGTAATATTTTCAAAAATTGCATCATATTCGTAAGAAAATTCCTCTATTTCTTTTAGTTTAGTGTCTATATTTTTAAAGGCAAAAAGAAAATTTTCATTTAATATATTGTTTAATTTACTGACCTCTGTTTTATAAGCATTAACCTCAGTTTTCAGAAGTATTTCATCCATAAATTTATCATAATTATCGAAACATTGCGAATCTATTGAAATTAAATTTAAATAATTTAATTCTTCATTTTTTATCCCGTTTTGAAAGAGAGAATATGCCCTCCCAGTCAATTTTTCTATATCTTTTATTTTGCCTTCTATGGTTTTCCTTGTATTGTCAATTGTATCCATATACTTGCTTTTTATTCCTGATATGTTTTCTTTTATCTTTTCGGTATTTTTTGCTTTATCATAAACTCCTAAAGATAAATAGCAATTTTCTATTTCATCGCTTTTTAAAATAAACTTTTCAAGTTTTTCTGAAGATGCTATCTTACTAAAACTATTTGATTTTATTATATCAACCAACTTTTCAAGATTTTTATCAATTTCTGCCTCCTTGACATTCAATTTTCTGTTTATATAATCCCTCAATGAATGAAGTTCAGCAATTATTAATGAAGAACCCTGCTTGAAATTTTTATTGTAAACAAGACCAGAAAACATTTTAATTTCATCATCAATATTGTCAAGTGTTTGGTGGATTATTCCTATTTTTTCTTTAAAATTTTCAAATGTTAAAGTATCAACAGCATTTTTTCTATCATAAATCTTTGACAGGATTATTTTTTTTTCATTTTCAAACTCTTTTAGCAATTCCTTATTTCTGACGAATTTCAAAGGAAAATGAACTATTTCGTTTTTTTCAATGTTTAAATCAAAATAATCATCAAATTTTAAATTTAAGTTTATTATTTTCTCTAAATCATAATTATCAATGCAGACTTTATCTGCTACTTCTTCAAGTTTTTCATTTTCAGTTGATTGATAGTACATAGATTTCTGAAAATTAATGTCTTGAATTTTTTTAAGATGATTGTATGAATATGAAGAAAATCCTATTAAGGATGCAATTATCAGTGCCGTAGCTGATTTCAATACTCTGTGTTTAAATCCTTTTACTGTTTCTTGTTCATTGCTTATTCTTTCATCAATTATTCTATTTGTATCAATAAAATTCAATTCTGCTTCTTTGATTATTTGTTTGTATTCTTCATTCATTTTTCAAGAATTTGTTTTATCTTTTTGAATTTATTGTAATAATCAGAAAATTTTTCCTCATTAATTCGAAATTCATTTAATCTTTTTAATGAATTTTTATAGCCTTGATATTTTTCTTCTTTTAAAAAAAAATCTTTTATTGAATTGCTATTCTCATTTAAAATATGAATTGCACTTGAAACTTTTTCTTGAAAAAGCTTTTCAGTTTTACCTTTTTTTAAGTTATATTCTTTTAACAAGTCATTGTTTTCACTATAATTAGAAACACAATAATCCAAAAGGATTTTTTTTACATCATCAAATAGAGATATATCATCATCAGAAATATTTTCAAAAACAGATAATTCAAGGAGTTGGTGGTTATAGTCAATCTTTTGGATCTTGTTTTGTATCTTATTTTTTTCTCTTTGAATTATTTCTTCTTCCATTTTAAAAACCTTTTAACTGTAAAATATTCTGTTAAATTCAGATTCAATTTCAGGCGTAAGGTTTTTTATTGAATTTGAAAAATTTTGGTCAATCCTCAAAGCTAAACTGTTATTTATCCTATACTGAAAACCTATTTTGTAAGATTCTAATTTTCCTTTTCCTATATTATTTAAAAATTCCATGCCGTATTTTTCTGCGAATTTTCGAATTTTGTTTTGTCTCAAAATCTCATTTTTTGTATTTCCCTGTGTTTCATTTGATGCATACAAAAACTCCCAGAGATTAGGATTTGCATTATTTTTTTCCATTATACTCCATAAACTATCCCCTCTCTTAAGAAAATAATCCTCTTGTATTTCCTGTTCTTGATTCAATCGTTGTGCATAGTACAACTTTTTATCAAACTCAGAAATTGTATTTTTTTCTTCTAAAAGATAAGAATAAAAATTTTTATCTCTATTCCCGCTTGCTATAACATAATAACTATTTTTTGGATTATCATTTTCATTTAACTCAATTTTATCCTCAATCGTCTGTTCAAGTCTTTTACTTGGATTGATCTGGTCTGCATTTTCTTTTAAATCATTTCCATATCCGAAACCAACAAAAAAAGATAAAGCGCCAATAAGAGTGTATCTTACCATGCTTTTTATATTTTTTTTAAAAAAATCTTTTGTTTTATTGTAATCCTTGGTAATAACTGCGCCTAAATATTGTTTTGGTTTTTTATACAACAAAGAAACATTTTGTATCTTGTTTTTTATTTTATTTTTAATATGTTCATCTTGTTTTACTAATCCATAATTAAAATTTTTTCTCTTTTTACTTTTTCTCCATTCAATATTTCTTCCGTTTTGATGATATTCCCTAAGTACTCTGTATAAGGTGGATACACTGAAATTGCTTTTTTTGCTGTCATCTCTTCCTTCGTTTAGTTTGTTGCATATTTCATTAACTCTTACATCATTGTTGTTGTAAATACTAATTACTTTTTCTTTGTCATGATAACCTATTTTTCTTCCATATTTGAAACCTTTTTTTTTAGGTTCTGCATTTCCATTGCTGATTATATAGTCTATTGTTTTTTTGTCTTTCATCATAAATTAAAAAGAGATTTATTAAATTTCTCATTTGTGTTAATCAGCCTGCGGTCATACACATTGGATATATCATTAAATATTGAATAGAGGATAGGATTTGAATCTCTATACTGGTTCGCCAGTTCTCTGGGATTTTTCTCAACACCAATTGCTTTTCTTATCCCTTTACCTACTATGTTCTGCACATTGTAAGTGTAGTTTTCTATTTGGTTCACACTGTTGAACAAGGAATCTATAGCATAACTCTGCTTGTTTAGTGGATCATAAATCGGTTTTGTTATCCTGATAAAATCAAGTATTCTCTTTGTTTTATCTATAAGTTCCTCAGAAGTAAAGGTATAAATTGATATTATCTTCTCTATTTTTTCAAGTTTTGGATCAATTTTTAGGTAATCAATAAAATTTTCTTCATTTAAGTGTAAATTGTGCACTAGCCTATCTCTTTTTCTCTCTGAGTCTTCAATTAGATTTTTTATCCTAAAATATCCATTTTCAGAAGCCTTCATTGAACCAAACTTTCTCTTTGCTAGATTATAATCTCTTATAACTTTCTCAAGTTTTTCATTTAGATAATTATGTACAGTAATTCTTTTATCCATATCGGATGTCTTTCTTCTTCTATTATTAACCAGGCCTTTATACCTCTTGTTTAACTCAGTTGTCATTGAAAGAAGGGTTAAATTTATCTCTGAAAGATGGTTCTCTCCCAAAGTCATTATTTCATCAATTGTGTAATTTTTTCCAAAGACATTAATTTTAAAAAAATCAATTACACCATAACCTGCTTTATGAAATACTGACTTTCCTCTTATTAATTGTCTTTTGAATGCATAATTTATATTCTTAAGTTCTTTTGCTTGTCCAATTATATAAACCAAGTTTCCATCTGAATTCTTGGAAACTAAATTATTGTTTGCACTAATGGCTTGTCTTTTTTCATTTAGTAATTCTTCCATTTTAGATGTTTCGTTTGGTTCTGAATAAGCTTTTTGTTCATTTTCATTGTCCTCAACTAATTTCCATATATCTGATTCAGCTTCCTGCCTTCCATTATCATTTTCCTCTGAACTTGTTTTCATTTTTCATACCTCCTCATTTATAATCAAGATTATTATACATTATTTTTTCAATTCCTTTTTGTTTTTCTATACTCTTGGTTACCCTTTCATCAATGGTTTGATAATAAGCGTGGTTTGCATAATTTGAAATCTTAATCTCAGATTCAATAGTTTTGTTTTCACATCCTCCACCCATGTAATAACCAAGACTAAAACAGATAAAGCCAAAGAGAAATTTTCTAATAAGACTCATTTGAATTGCCTCCCTTGTCTAAATAATTATTAATTTTTTTTTCTAGGTTTTTGTAAAAGCTGTCAACCCTGGGTTTTTGCTTATCAAGAAAATCAAGAATTTTGCTGTACTTATTTTTTAGCTCGTCCTTTATTAAAGGTTCTATTATCTTTATCTTTCTTTCATAAGGCATTTCATTGATTCTTTCTTCAATAGTTTCATCATTCATCATGTTTATTATTTCTTTTCCATAACCATTTTCAATTCCGATCTTGCTTATTTTTATGATGTAATCCGGATAATAATTTGGATTTTTGTTTATTATTTCAAGACTGTGCTCTAAAAGCTCACTGATATCATTACCTGTTTTTCCATAAGCTGGACATTCTTCTTCTGCCACATAAATCACCTTTTCTTGTATTATTGGCTTTGCATAATTTTTGTCTGTATTTTCTGCAAAAAAACAACCTGTTAAGCCAATTGCTCCTGCCAAAAAAAATGTTGATATTGTCGTTTTGATACCCATATTAATTAGGTTATAGCAATAAGTTTTAATAAGAATTGCTGAAAAAAAACTTGATAATTTCCGCTTTTTTTGAATTTAATTGATATTTTATTGAAAGTTATTCAGAAAGATATAAAAACTAGTTTGTTCAATTAATAGAATATGAGAACAATAACTGAAGAAAAGCTGAATCATTATTTTGATATTACAGGCCAGGCCTTAAAAAAAGCCAAGCAAAACATAACAAAAGACTTATCCAAAAAAGGTTTTGCTAATGACTTTCTTGATATGGCCCAGAGGTATTATGATGATGCAAACTACTTCAAGGAAAAAAATGATTATGTTAACGCCTTTGCAGCGTTAAGCTACGCACACGGATGGTTAGATGCAGGCGCAAGAATTAAATTATTCAACGTGAATGATTCTAGACTATTCACTGTGGATGATTAATAACCATAGATATAAGATGAATGATTAATGCAATAAACACTGATAAAGCAATAGTTGCGATAAAAAAATTCTGAAAAAAAGACTGCTGATAAACCTGGATCATCAGAGAACTGGGTAAAAATTGCCAGTTGCCCTGCGGAAAAAAAATTAAATGAAATAATTTAAAAAACGTGTTAAAAAATAGTGATGTGATAATACATAAAAAACCAATAAAGAAAATTATTAAAGTGGATTTCTTAATGTGATTAATTTTTATTTTTCTTTTGTAAACCAAAACAAAAAATGCAATTGAAAAAATAATAAAAATAAACTCCTCAAGCAGGATAAGATTTCTTACATCTTTCATGTGAGATTTTTCATCATCACTGAAATCAACATCCAGCTCTGAACTGAGCCCAGTTATATATTTAGTGACATTCTTATTAATTTCAAGAAAATAAGGGTTATCATTGTATTCTTCTATGAGTTTTTTATGAAAGTGATTACAATTCAAAAGAATATTGAATGAAAGAAGTATCAAAAAAAACGCAATCAAAAGCCCTATTAAAAAATCTTTTTTCATTATGATTTCTCAATCTTAGGATATGTTCCTGGAAGCATAAAAACCTTGTCTGTCTTAACAGCAAGCCCTTTCTCACCAAGCATCTCTTTTGAGCTCATCTTTGCAATTCCATAACAAATAAGCTCTTTTTTCAAAGTCATAACTGCAACAATATCCTGCTTTTCTATTCCTGAATCTAACTGAGATATTCCTGGAAGATTAAGGTTTGCCCCATGGCATAAGCTGTCTACGGCGCTGTCAAGAACATAAATCTTTAAAAGATGCTCTACTGCCTCTTCAATTGGCTGTATGCAATATCTGATATATTTTTCATTTTTTTCTTCGTTAAAATAATAAAATGCATCTGTCAAGTCCTGCATTGTAACAAGGTTAGTTAATTCATTGAATGGCCCGGCCTTTGTTCTTCTAAGCTCTACCATATGCGCTCCGCATCCAAGCTGCTTTCCTATATCATGTATCAGTTTTCTTATGTATGTTCCTGCCTCGCATCCAACTTTAAAAAGAACATCCCTTTCATTAATCTCCATTATATCAATATAATAAACGCTTCTCTGCCTTTTCCTTCTTTTTACAGCGCTTTTTATAGGAGGAATCTGGTCTATCCTGCCAACAAATTTGCTGCACACTTCAGTTATCTTGTTTTCAGAGACATCTTTATGAACATGCATTAAAGCAATGTACTCTTTTCCTGCTGTAAGGAGCAACTGAACAACACGTGTTGCTCTCCCAATTGCCAATGGAAGCACGCCTGTAACTCCTGGATCAAGAGTTCCTGAATGCCCTGCCTTGGATATGCTGAGAATTTTTTGCACATAATCGCTTACCTGGTGGCTTGTAGGGCCAGATGGCTTGTCTATATTGACTATTCCATAATTTATCAGCTCTTTGACAGGCATGTTCTCTGGAATACAACCAAATTTATCGCTTGTTTCAGCTTTTTTCCTGATTAGAATTTGTCTTTTATGCTTTTCAAAAGGCAAAAGGTTATTTTTTTCCATAAAAAAAAGATTATTCAATTATTTAATAAGGTTTTGATTATTTAGAATTAGTTTTTGGCTTTTCCACCTTTTCCTTGGTTTCTTTTTTAATTACATCAGTTGCAGTTTCTGTTTTTTCTTCTTTTTTTGGTTTATCTTGTTTTTCAGGTTCTTCTTTTAATTTATTTTCAGCTGGTTTGTTTTCCTGCTCTTTTGCTTCTTTCTTTTGCTCTGTTTTATCTTCAGGTTGTTTTTTATCTTCCTTCTTTGCTGTTTTGTCTTTATCTTCTTTCTTTTCCTCAGGTTTTTCTGTTTTTTTTGCATTCTTTTTCTCTTTTTCTGGCTTTTCAACAGGAGCTCCTACCAGCTCTGCTTTAACCAATCCATCATCATACTTTTCAACCTTTACCTTTACCTTATGCGGCGGGTTTTTAATGCCATTCTCCCACACTTTTAAGTTTAAATATTTCCCTAATTTGACGTTGTCTGACTTCATATGTTTGATTAGAAATTCTTTTACAGCAGAGATTGTTTTTTTTGCTCTCTTGTATTTGGGAGTCTTCTGAAACTCTTTTCTAAGAGGGATAACATACTCCCTTTCAATTACTATTTTTGACTTTTCCTCTTTCTTTGCCATTTTTATGCCTTTGTCTTTGTTCTTCTCCAAGAGCGCTTAATCTCAGTATGCCTTCCTGGATGAACTTTCCTTCCCTTTCCATAAATTTTCATAACAGTCCAAAAAGGGGCCCACCTGGTTTGCTTATTGAGTTTAGCTAATCTCAGCTTTCTGCTTAAATGCTTGTATTTTGCCATTTTATTTCCTTATAATCTTGAATCTGTCTTTTTTTGGTTGTATTCTCTTAAGCAGGTTTTTCAGTGCCTCATCATCAACTTTATTTATCCTTCCTGTGCTGATTGCCTGCCCTAAAAGTGTAATGAGCTGAATTGCAAGCTCTGGATGAGCTGTTTTTATGTTTCCATACCTTTCAAGCGCTTTTTTGGTAAGTGCTCTTTTTACCATTGATTCCAGCTGCATTATCTGTTGCTGAAATTGATAGTCATCCGAGCTGTTTTGCTGTTGTTTTTTAAGTTCCTCAAGTTTTTTTCTTTTTATCTCCTCGATATCATTCATTTTTGCTTTGATTTATCATCAATTTTATCTTCCTTTGATGCTTTTTCAGCTGTTTTATCTTTATCTTGCTGGCTTTTTTTCTTATCAATAGTTTCAGTTTGCTTTATTTCTTTTTCTTTTTTTGTTTCTGGTTGTTTTTCAGGTTTCTTGCCTGCAATTTTAGCCGCAACTTTGTCGAGAAGAGATACTCCCTTGGGAGATATTATTCTGCCCTTATGGATTCCTTTTTCTTCTTTCTTTACAAGCTCTGCCTGCTCAAGCTGCTGGAATATCAGCCTTATTATTTTTCCAGAAGCGCGGCAAAACTTTTCTGGCTTCACTCCCCTGTTCTTTTTACCGCCATACTTCTGCCTTAATTTTGATACTCCTACAGGCCCATTTTTTTTTATTGTTCTTAATATAGCAGCAGCTCTTACATACCACCAGTCATCCCTTGCTGGGGGTCTCTCCTTATGAGCGCCTGTTTTAACAAACTCTGCCCATTGGGGTGGCTTTATAAACTCAATTTTTTTCAATTCTAAGGCAGTTTCCTCTATTAAATCATTTTGAGGAACATTATAAATGTTTTTCATCAGCATACCTCCGTTATTTTGCCTTTCTAAGCTAAAATAAAGGCTTAAAAGCTCTTAAAAGTTTTTTTAAATGATTTAGTTTAAAAAAGAACTTTTAAACCTGTTAAATAAACTTCATTTAATCTTGATATATAAAATACAGGGAAAAAACAGTTATTTAAAAAGCTTTTTATTTGTAACCGTATAATTTGGTTTATTTGATCTTTTAAGAAGGTTAAAATTATTAAAAAATAAATTAAAAAGAATCCTTATCTTAAATCACCTATATTGATTATTGACCTTTCTAGTTTAATTGAATCGTCCATTGCTATCCTGGGACAGGCAGTATTTATGAAACACTCAATAAAAGGAAAATTTTCAAGCTGGGTGAAATCGATTGTATCAAATAATATAAAGTAAAAGTTTTTTTCTTTAAAGCTTTTTTTCAGTTCAAAGGCCTTCTCAAGATTTTTTTGGCCGGGCTTTGTTGTTAATATAACTCCTATTTCATTTGAACTGAAGAACCTAATCAAAGCGCCCTTCTTTTTTTTGTTAATCTTTTCTGCTTCCTTAAAATCAATTTTTTTAAGATTTTTTGTTATTGGATTAAAAACAAAAACATCTTTTTTTGTGTCCAGAGAAATTGCTATCGGGTGAAAATCGCCCGTTCCAATATAAAGGAATGCATCAACTCTCTCTTTAACTGAAGATGCTGCCAATACATCGCACCCAAGAACCTGCCCAGGATAAGCTGTATGACTTCCCTTCCCAACAAAAACTGTTTTTTTATGTTTTTCAAGCTCTTTTTTTATATTTTTTAAATGTTCAATGAACTGAATTGTTGCAACTAAGCCGATTTTTTCTGGAAGTTTAGAAGCAGTCTTTTCAATAAAAATAGGCTTATTGTATCTTGCTTCAACAAACATTAATTTCATTTCAATAGAGATATCTTAATGATTTTTAAATTGTTCTATTTTAGTATATCATAGAATGAATCAAAAATTGGCTTATCTGTGGTAACTAAGTAAAAATCAACGCCAATTTCATCGCAAATTTTTGCTATCTTTGATATATGGTTTTCTAGCATCTGTTTGTAATTAACCTTTAATCTCGGGCTTATGTCTGTTCTCATGATATCCTTTGTCTCAGAATCTTTTAGTTTAAAATCACCATTCAATGATAAATCCCTTTCAATGGGATCAAGCAACATTATTATTTTCATATCGTGGTCTCCAAGCATAAAAAGAGAATTCTCTATATCTTCTGTATTAAAAAGAAAATCTGATATTATGACCACCATTGACCTTGAGTCAATCATTTTTTTGTATTTAATTATTGCATCCTTAAAATTAGAATGGCCTGTTAGTTTTATATTATTCAAGTGGTCAATCATATCAGCCAGATGTTTCATTCCCCTCCATGACTTAAATGTTTCAAGGTTTTCAGCAAATGTTGAGAACTGAAACCTTTCATTTTCCTTCATGCAGATAAAGGCCATTCCAACCCCGAGCATTGAAGCATAATCAAATTTAGTTGTTGTTTTTCCATAATTCATGCTTGCGCTGTGGTCAACGATTATATGTGTTGTAAGGCTTTTGTCTTCCTCATATCTCTTTATGTAAAGGTCGTCGGTTCTTGCAAATATCCTCCAGTCAATTGACCTAAAATCATCTCCTGGCGTATATATACGGTGGTCTTTTATATTCATTCCTCTTCCGCGCATCATAGAGCGTCTAGCTCCAGTATAACTTGAGGTAACTCTTTTTCTAATGACTAGGTTAAACCTGGAAAGCTGAGACAAAAACTCGCTTGTTATCATTTTACCTTGTTGAGAATTTCCTTTATTGCATCATCTGTCTTCATTCCTTTTCTCTCTGCTTCAAAATTTAAAATTATCCTGTGCCTTAACACTGGATAAGCCATTGCATCTATGTCTTCCTTGCTTACATATTTTCTTCCTTTTACAATAGCCCTTGCTTTTGACGCCAAAACAAGCCCTATGGATGCTCTTGGTGATGCCCCATATTCTATAAGGTTAGGGTTCTTCCTTGTTTCTGAAACTATCTTTACTATTCTCCTTTTCAAATCATTTGCAATAGGAACCTGTCTTACTAAAGACTGCATCCTAATCAAATCAGGTTTGTTGAGGATGGTTTTAACATTCTTCTCAATATTCTGAAATGCGTATTTGTCAACTATTTCCACTTCTTCATCATAGCTGGGATAGCTTACATTAATCTTAAGCAAAAACCTGTCTGACTGCGCTTCAGGCAAGGGATAAGTTCCTTCCTGCTCTATGGGGTTTTGTGTTGCAAGTACAAAGAAGGGCTTGTCGAGCTCAAAAGTTTTGTTTCCAACTGTAACTTGCTTCTCCTGCATGGCTTCTAATAATGCAGATTGTGTTTTCGGAGTTGCTCTGTTTATTTCATCTGCCAATACAATATTAGCGAATATGGGGCCTGGCTGAAACTTAAAGCTTCTTTTTCCAGAAACCTCTTCAATAATATAAGTTCCTGTGATGTCAGATGGCATTAAATCGGGCGTATTCTGTATCCTGCTGAACTTAAGGTCCATAAGGTCTGACATTGTTTTTATTGCCAGTGTTTTTGCAAGTCCCGGATATCCTTCCAATAATGCATTTGCATCGCAAAGTATTGTAATCAGAATTTGCTCGACAACATCTTTTTGGCCAACAACAACCTTCCCAACCTCTTTGTATAAATTGTCAAATGTTTCTTTTTTTATCATTTTATGCACCTCTTATATTATCAATTTTCTGCCAACTTCAAAAAATAATTTTTTACTATTTCCTGTTTTTCTTTTTGTATATTTTCCTGATAAACCTCAGCTGATTCAACAAAAACTTCATCAGGAAATAACTGGTCAAAATCTCTTCTTTCAGGTTCTTTAACCTTATCAAGGTTTATTTCATACCCTGCTGGTTTTATTATCAGGTCAAGTTTTTCATCTCCCATCTGAGCAATGCTTGGGTCGTCAAAAAGGCTCTCGCCTATCCCAGACCCAGCAATCTTCTGCAGACCTTGAATCCCTCCTTCTGTGTTATTCCCACCTATCCCATATATAAAATCTATAGTGTCTATTGCTGTGTCTTTAAGGTTAAATGATAGGTCAAATTGTGATGTGAAAACCAATAAAAAACAAAGAACTACAGCAACCAATATCTTATATGATATTTCTTTTTCATTTATGAAAGATGAAACATTAACATATTTCATATCATTCATTATGTCTGATTTCAAGCTATCGACAATGGGGTTCTCCATTTTTATGTTGTCTCTTGCTGTCCTAAGCCTTTCATTTAAAAAAGGATATTTTCTTTCAACTGTAAGCAAATGTTTTTCAGTTATCCCTTTTATTGAAAATAAAAAAAAGTAAAGTAATGCAGGAACCAATGCATACTCTTTATAAAAGTTAAATAATGACAAAACTATATACGAAGAAAGGAATATCAAGACTGATATAAGAAAAACATTAAACATTATTATGTTGTTAAATGTAAAGTTGATTTCCCTTAAAACTTTTTTGAATTTTTTCATTTTGTATCTTTTGATAGATCTTCTATTCTTCAGAAGTGCAATTGCATAATTGCAGTTCACGTTCAAGATCTATTATTTCTTTATTTGCATCTTCAAGTTGATATTGTGTTGATAACAAATCAGCTTGTGCTGCAGCAAGTTTTTTTTGTGTTGTGGCAAGCTCTGCCTTTTTCTGATTTAATTCAGCTGTTTTTGATGACAACTGACTTTGAAGGTTTGATTTTTCTGCCTCAACTTTATCTTTTTCTTCTTTTAGGCCGCTATACTGAGTGCTTAATTCCTCTTCCCTTTCTTCTTTTACCAGGAGCTGGTAGCTTGTCTGGTTAAGCCTGCTTCTCTCGTTTATTAATGTAGAAGAAAGATTATCCATTTTATCTATAGTTTCTTTATAATCAAGATAAAGGCCTTTAAATGTTGTCTGGTAGTAAATGCTTACTCCGACAATGCATATAATGCTGGCTGCCAATAATAAAAAAAGCCCAAAATTAACATTTCTTTTCATATATGCCATGATATCATCCTGTTATTGATTATTATTTATATAGATTTCCTATTTTCAGCAATCCTCCTTGCGCAAACCTCTATTAAAAACAGCAATAATGCGCAAAGCATGAAAATCCATCCATAATTCTTTTTATCAACCTTGGTTCTTTTTGATTTTTCTTTAATAAAATCAACAATCAATGAAGTATTTTTTGCGCTGAACATTCTCCCGTTTGTTATGCTAACTAGATTAATAAGCTCTGGATTTATTCCAAGTTCTTGGTATTCTAACTTGTAATTCACTGCCATTGATGCATCAAAAAAATCATTAAATCCTAATTTTTTTGGAACAAATGTTGTTTTGTAGAGATTTTCATCCACCTTTGAGAATACAAATCCAGAAAGATAAGGTTCAGTTGCAGATGATACAAATATCTCTGCAGTATCATCTAACCTAGAATCCTTTAGTTTTACGCTGAACTGCTCTTTTCTGTTTGGGTCACCTATTGCCCAGTTAACTGTTCTTGTTATGAGTTTTGAATTTTCTCTTCCTAAAAGGTCTCCTGCCCAATTTTGTGGATTAGTTGTCAGCGCAGCAACTCTCCCTAAACCAAAACGCCATACAGTTGCTATGGGGTTTGTATTGTAAGTTGAAACAAGCATCCTTGCAGAGCTCTTTGGAACTACCTGGTTATATCCCGTTACTCTTGCATTAAGTTCAAGGTTTTGCGTTATAAAATGGTTTGTATCAATTAAAATCAAGCCCATCTTATCTTTCTCCTCATCTTCATATTCCCTATTAAAAATTATATTGATTTTTTGGGCTTCTGTAGGCTCAAAATAAGATCCCCCTCCGGCAAGAGCAAGGCTTTGCATAAAAGCGCTGTTTGTATCAAATCCAACCCCTACTGCATATGTTTTTATTCCCTGCGATTTCATAATCCTTGCCCTGGAAATCGCATCTTCAGAGTATTGTGTTATTCCATCTGATATGATAATCACATTCTTGCTTCCCTTTGCAGACCTCAAAATCTGCTCTGCCCTCACAAGACCTGATGAAGCAAAAGTTCCAGCATTGTATCCTCCTCCTTTTATAGTGGATATGATATAGTTTAAATCCGGTTTTTCTGACACCAATAAAAGAGGAGATATAAGATAAGAATTAAAGTCAAAGGTTAACACTGCAACCCTATCATCCTGCCTTAACCCATTTATTACTTGGGTTGCAACTGCTTTTTCAACATCTAATTTTGAGTTTAAACTCCCGCTTCCAAATTTATAGTCAACCGAGCCTGAAACATCAAGTATAATCACAACATTCATGCCGCTTTCTTCTTGTTTTTCTGCCAATCCAACTTTTACAGGAAGAATTGTCTCAAAAATAGAATCTTCATAATCACCATAATCAAAAGAATTATCTCCTCCTATCACTACAAGCCCATTTCCATCAATAACATAATTACTCAGCAATTCATTTTTTTCCTGTATCCAGCTATTCTCTATATTGTAGATTATAACTGCAGAATATGGATTTAGGTTATCTGGAACATAGCTCTTTTTTTCAACATCATACAAAGCATCAAAAATATCTGTTATTCTTGCGTCTTTTTGCGAGATAAATAACACTTTGGGCTTTGGAAGCACATGTATAGTCTTATAGTAAACATTATTTTCAGTAAAATGGTCATTTGCTGTTATCGATGCCTTTATCTTATGATAGCCTGTATTAAGCTTTTCTTTAATTTCAAATGTTTTTTCTTCAGATACACTTTCCTCTATTAATAGATTGTCATCTAGAGAAACTTCTATATTGTAATTAAGTTTAGATGGCCCTGTATGCCTTATATCAATGTATATTTCAGCATTGTTTCCGTATATAACTTCATCAGGGGCGTCTATTATAACTGCAAGGTCTGATTTAATGGGCTCAAGATTAACTGAACTTATTGTTGTGTTAAGAGATGAAGCAAGCATCATCACATTTCCCAAAGATGATCCCTTGTTGTTATTTCCATCACTAATCAGAAGCAGATTATCATTTCCTTTCATGTTGTTCAGTATAGAATCCCCTATTGGTGAATGGTCTCCAAAGCATATATACTTTAATTGGGTAGGTATTTCCTTTTCAAGAGAAGACTTCAGCTCGTTTACTATGCTATTGTCAAATATGCTGAATGATGTTGAGTTATCAACAAGAATCATTACTGAAGGGTCTCCCTCAACAACTCTCTCATTAAGAGTAAAAGGAGAAGCAATTGCAATAATAAGAAGAATAAATATTATTGACCTTGATAAAGCAATTAAAATCCTCTGCACTTTTTTACTTTTTTTATATTCTTTTTCCTGCTCATCATTTGTAAACTTTATAAAATTTTTTCTGATTAGAATTATCAATATTATTATGGCTATAGGAATTAATGCAATAACTAAAGGATGCTTAAAATAAAAGATTATAAATCACCTCTTGATTTTATGTATAATATCTCAAAAAACATCAGTAATATTGCTATTGTTATAAGGTACAAATCAAGGTCTAAAGCAACATTTTCTTGGGATATGCCTGGGACAAATTCACTGTTTTCAAATGGCATTATTTCTATTCCAACATCAGACTCAAGTTCATTGATTAGGTTTACTGCAATTTTATCTTTATTTTCATTTTCATAAAAACCCACTTTTTTAATTTTGGGTTTTTGCTGTATCATAAAGTTGTAATCATTGATATCTCCTACGCCTGCAAGGTAGTTTAATAAATCATTCCAAAATATAGGGTATGATGTTTGTGTGTTAAAATCGCTTTGCTCATCAAGAATTCCATAATATACAATTTTGCCTTCTCCCCTGCTTCCAATTGCAAATAAAGGACTTGAATCATCTGCCTCTATTAAGGATATTGAATCCTGTTTTATACTCGATTTAAAGTACTTTTTTGCTGTGGTAAAGCATCTATCATTATCAAACTGATTTGTTATCTCATTTATCAGCTTTACACATGCTTTTGTATTATTTCCCCTGCCATTAATCTCAACCGGGAGAAGCCATGAAATGCCCATATCCTCAATACCCTCCTGAGTGTTTATTATAAGGCTCTTTCCATTACCTACTTCCCTAGATATCTCTTCAAATGTCCCGGGAAGTATCAAATCTATATCTATATCTGCAATTATTATAATGTCATTTGATTCTATACCGCGAACTATAGGGGGTTGGACTATTTCAAGGTTCACATCTTTGAATGACTCAAGAGCTTTCATAATATAGCTTGTTTCTGAGTTGGTTATAAGCAAAACATTTATGTGTTTTTTTTCAGGAGCGCTTATGTAGACAATATCATCTAATTTGAAATCATCATTTGAATTAATAACAATCTGGCTTATCCCGGTAGGAGTCTCAAAATCAAATTTTTCCTTGGATTTTGCGCTGATTTTTTTTGATTTCCTGTCTAATGCAATTTCATCCTTGATAACTGCTGCAGTAATTTCAACCTCTTCATCATTAAAGTTTTTCACATCAACAACAACATTGTATTTGTTGACATCAAGTCCCACGATTCCGACATTTTCTGCATCACTCCATGTACTTACAAATTCAACATCTATTCCTTTTGAGGATATTATTCTTTTTGCTTTGAAAAGTTCATTTATATCCTCTACTAAAAAATCGCTTATAACAACAATTCTTCCTTTCTTTTCTTGGAGTATAGACTCTGCTTCATAAAGAGAGCTCTCTATATTAGTAGGAGTATCTTTTGGTTTTATTGCATTTATTATTGCTGTAGCTTGATTCCTTGTTCCATCCTCTAACATTGTCTCAGGGGCATCCGATGCGGATATTATGCTTATTCTGCCCTGAAAGTAATCTTTGGCAATATCAATAGATTTTTCAAACCTTGTTGCTCCATTAGTTAAAGCCTGGGAACTTGCGCTTGTGTCTATTATGATTACAGTATTTTCAGATGTTGCTTTTTCAGAGGTTATCAAATAAGGAGATGCTATTGATAATGCGATAAGGCAGATAACCAAAATTTGGATAAGAAACAGAAGGTTTCTAAGGATTTTCTTGAAAAATGAGTCTTCTGCTGCATGTTTCTGGCCTTTCATGAAGAACATGAGAGAGGGAATTACCTTTTCAAGAGGCTTTGGCCTCCTAAGATAGATTATTATAAGTGGTATAAGGGCAAGGAAAGCAAAAAGCCCCAGTGTATTAGCTATTGGCATTAAGCACCTCTTTCATAAATTACTTATTAGAACAAAATCACAATATAAATATTTTGCCTTTTAGCTAACAGAAACAAGGCTATATTTTATCTTTATCCATCCGGAATTGATCTTTTTATAGTTATTAATTTTTTCAAAGTCATCAATGCTCATACCTTCTGGTTTTGTGTAATCAGATGTTGCCTGCCCCATATTCTGCATCATTATTACCTTTCCAAGGAATTTATCAAGATCTTTGTTTTCAACAATCGGCGCATCATATTCTTTTTTTTCCTTATTTTTCTTAGTTGATTCCCAATTAGAATTCTGAAAATTTAATTGTTTTTTATTGATATTATCCATAGAGTAATCATCATAATTAAATCTGCTGTTGCTTTGCCCATAAAACAATTTTTCATGCATAATCCTTTGCATAAGCAGAAAGTAGCTGTTATTAATACTCTCACTGGTTTTTTTATCTTTAGTTTTTTGGTTTTTGTTTTTTGGATGCAATAATACAATTGAATCAAGGGTATTAGACTTTTTAAATTTGGGATTATCCTTGAATTTCTTCACACTATTCATCACTTCAATAGTGCTATTCTGAATTAATATGTTATTTATTTCTTGATGATTTTCTTTATTGGATACCATATCCAACAGAAAACTATAAATAATATATAAACCTGTTGTTTGTTATGCCTGGAAACAAACCCAATTACTCAAGAATAGATGTTCTCAGAACCTTATTATTGATTAACAAAAATACAAGCAGGATAGAACTTGTGAAAAAACTAAATCTTGGTGAAGGCACAATAAGAACTATACTTGATTCAATCAAAAACAAAAAACTGATTGTGTCAACAAATAAGGGGCATTCTTTAACAAAAAAAGGCATTGATTTAATTAAAAAAATAGAGTCAATAATTGAAATCAAGAATATAAAGCTTAACGAAATCTATCCTGATATGGACAAATCAGTTGTTTTGATTAAAACAAAACAAGAAGAGGAAATAAATTTTCAGCAGAGGGATATTGCAGTAAGGCATGGGGCAAATGGCGCAATTATATCTGAATTCAACGGAAAACTTGTTATTCCCTGCCCGAATATGGATTTCAAAAAAACCTATACAGAGGATTACAAGAAAATTACTTCCTCATTTAAATTTATAAAAGGAAATGTCTTATTGATTTGTTTTGCATACAGAAAGTCAGATGCAGAAAAAGGTGCTTTAGCAATATCATTAAACCTTTCAAAAGAATTAGATAATATTTTTAATAAGATTTGCTGAAATATATTTTATACTCTGCCGGTTTTCCGCATTTTATGCACTTGCCTTTCTGCTTTCTTTCATCAAAGGTTATGCATCTTTATGTTGCACCGTCTGACTCTGATTTTATTAATTCCTCGCATTCTTTTTTGCCGCAGAAAAATGCCTTTACTATATTCTTTTTCTTGATTTGTTTAACAAAGTCATCCCATTTTTCAACTTCAATAATATTATCATCAATAAGTTTTCTTGCCTTTTCAAAAAGATTTTTCTGTATTTTATCAAGAGTTTCTTTTAGCTTTTTGTTTATATCATTAAAATTAACTGCTTCTTTCTCACCAGTATCCCTTCTAACCATCACAACCTGTTTTTTCTCTATATCTTTTGGACCAATCTCTATTCTCACTGGAATTCCTTTCAGCTCCCATTCGTTGAATTTCCATCCTGGGCTGTACTCATCTCTTTCATCAACTTCCACACTGTAATCTTTTAGGGATTTTTTTATTTCATATGTTTTTTTCAGTATTTTTTCCTTAGATTCCTCTTTGATTATTGGTATTATAACAGCATGTACAGGAGCAATTTTTGGAGGGATTACAAGCCCTTTATCATCCCCATGAAGCATTATAACTGCTCCAATCATTCGTGTGCTTATTCCCCATGATGTCTGCCATGGCCTGTGGTATTTCTCATCCCTTCCAAGGAATTTTATATCAAATGCCTTTGCAAAGCTCTGCCCGAGCATATGCGATGTTCCCATCTGCAGTGCTTTTCCATCAGGCATAAAAGCCTCAAGTGTTGTGGTATAGTCGGCTCCTGCAAACTTTTCTTTTTCTGTTTTCTTTCCTGTCAATACAGGAACTGCAAGATAGTTTTCCATCAAATCCTTGTACATATAAAGAATATCAATTACTTCCTTGTCTGCTTCCTCTTTTGTTGCATGAACAGTATGGCCTTCCTGCCATAAAAACTCCCTTGTCCTTAAAAAAGGCTTTGGATATTTGAACTCCCATCTTACAACATTGCACCATTGGTTTATCAATAAAGGCAAATCCCTCCATGACCTTATCCATTTTGCATAAGACTCGTACATTATTGTTTCAGATGTCGGCCTTATTGCAAGCCTTTCAGACATCTTTGTGTTTCCACCGTGTGTCACCCATGCAACCTCTGGGGCAAAACCCTCAACGTGCTCCTTCTCTTTCATTAAAAGGCTTTCTGGTATTAGAAGGGGAAAATAGGCGTTTTTATGCCCTGTATTTTTAATCATTTCATCAAATATCTTTTGTATATTCTCCCAGATTGAATATGCATTTGGCCTTAAAACCATGCATCCTGAGACAGAAGTATAATCAGCTAATTCTGCCTTTTGAACAACCTGAGTATACCATTCGCTTAAATTCTCGGATTTTTTTACTGTGATTCCAATATTTTCTTTTTTCTTTGCCATACCAATAATAATTTATGTTTTTATTTAAATATTTTGTTTATTGAAAGACCTGGGCCGCTGAGACTTTCAAGCATTTGCTTCTATTTGCTTTTTTTGCGAGAGCGAGCGAGCGAGTCCAGCTTTATGCTGGACCTGCGTGCCAGCTTAGCAAGAAGCTGAATGGGGCCGCTGAGATTTTCAAAAACGATTACTCTTTTTTGCGAACGAAGTGAGCGAGTCCAGCTTTATGCTGGACAGCGTATCAAATGAGCAACCATTTGTTCGAACTCAGGTCGCCACGTCCCGAACGTGGGATTCTACCACTATACTACGGCCCCTTAAAAACATAGAAACTCAATAAGTTTTAAATATCTTACTTATCCTGAAAATTACCCTATTATCTGTTTTTCTGCTTCAGACTTGATAATTACTTCTTTAACCTTAACCTTTTCTGCTGTTATTCCTTTTTTTAGCTTAAGATAAAGGATGTATGTTAAAATAAGCCCAAAAATCATCATTGTAGGATAAGACCACCAGACTCCTATTGCTCCAAGATTAAAAACAAAAGCGAGAATATAGACTCCTGCTAGCCTGAAAACAAAATTATCCACTATGCTTATTATCATTGCAACATCTGTTCTTTTTATCCCCCTAAAAAATCCTATGAATAAATGCCTTCCAAACCCAAATACAATAAAAGGAGACATTATCCTTAAAAATGCAGTGCCTAAATTTATTACATCAATATCTGTTGTAAATGCAGACATGATGTATCTTGAAAATATGAATGTGATAAAACTTATAGGGAGGATTATGGGCAGGCCAACCTTTGCAGATTCTTTTAAGGATAAAAACATCCTTTTTATATTTCCTGCTCCAAAGTTTTGTGCAACAACAGTTGATACAGCAACAGATATTCCTAGAGAGGGTATCATAAAAAAACTGAAAAGCCTTGTCACTATTCCAAATGCTGCAAGCGTTACAGTTCCAAGCGAGCTTACCAACGAAGTAAGCACAAAAATACTTAATGACATTGAGCTCATTTCCAAAGATGTAGGTATTCCAAGTTTAAGAAGCTCTTTTATTATCTTCAATCTTGGCTTTACAAAACTGAAATCTATTCTTATTCCATAGGTATTTTTTATTAAATGGTATATTGCAATAAAGCTCACAATCGCTCTTGATATAACTGTTGCTAGAGCAGCGCCAAACACTCCCATTTCAGGGAATGGCCCTATTCCAAAAATCATTAATGGGTCAAGTATCACATTTATTAAAACAGAAATGAAAACAAATTTCATAGGCGTTTTTGTATTGCCAATCGCCCTTAATGCTGCCTCAAAAATAAAATAGGGAATCATAAGAACAAGCCCGATAAATATTGTTCTAAGGTAAATAACTGCATTTGAATAAACTTCTGCATCAGAGCTTAATAACGATACAATATTTGGCGCGAAAATAAATCCTAGAATAGAAATAATCGTCAACATTAAAAATAAAACAACAAATGCCTGAGTCACTATGATATCAACCTTTTTTCTGTCTTTTTCGTTTTTTGTCTTAAATGCTTTTCCTATTGCGTGGGCTATTAGTATTGAGCCTCCGACACCTATACCCATTGACAGGGATATTATAAGAAAAACAATAGGAAAGCTTACTGTCACAGCAGCAATCGCATAGCTTCCAAGCCTGCCAACCCAGAATGTATCAGTTATATTGTAGGTTGACTGCAATAAGTTTGATATCATGACAGGAAGAGAAAGATTCATTATCACTTTTTTTAAGTCGCCATTCAGAATGTCTTTTGTTTCTTTCATCATATTTTGGGAAAACGGCTTGTTTAAAAGCTTTGCTGTGATTATAGCAAAATATAAAAACTCTGAAAATAATAATAAGATGGGGTGATTCGATGGCTGATGAATTAAGTATAGCTGATATGATGATAAGGCATCATTATAATGTTGAGAATATTATAACAGAATTTAATGAAAAACAAAAAAACGATGGAAAATCTGTTTTTGAAGTTTTTCAAAGAATGAAATGGGAGCTTGAAAAACATTTCTTTCTTGAGGAAAATGCAATATTCATTTTTTATGACCCAAAATCAAAAGAGGACAGCAGGATAGTAAATCATATTTTGGTTGAGCATGAAACTATGCTCAAAAAACTAAATGAGATTGAAAAAAAACTGAAAAACAATGAAACAGTAGATATATCAAAATTCACGAAAAGACTTATACAACATAAAGAGCTTGAGGATAATGTATTCTATCCAATGCTTGATAACCAACTTGATGAAAAGCAGAAATTGCAAATAACAGAAAAAATAAAAAAGCTTTCTTAGCTTATTTTTTCATTTAGGTTTCTATTTTATAAACTATTTTTAAGGTGCTTGTCGCAATTGAATTCATCAACAAAAACATCATTTTCTTCTATGTTAAAAATTGAAACGGATGTGTTGTTATATTTGTGTTTTTTTATTTCATCATAAGATTTTTTCATCAGATTCTTGAAGAAAAGTATATTTAACGTTCCATGTGCGACTATTATTGAGTCTTTTTTTGTTTTCAAAACCTTATCAAGCATCTTGATTGCCCTTTTTTCAACATCAGCAAGGCTTTCTCCTTCTGGAGACCTGTAATTAAACTTATCTTTTTCTCTTTCTTCATACATTTCAGCATATTTTTTCTTTATTTCTTCCTTTGATAATCCCTCAAAGATTCCAAAATTAATTTCTTTCAGGTCTTCATCAATGATAACCTTTGCCTTAGGATGAAATTTTTTTATTTGCTCAGCAGTCTGCATTGACCTTTTTAATGGGCTTACAAACATAATTTCTATATTATGGTTTTTCAGCCTTTCGGCAAGTTTTTTTGCCTGTTTTTTTCCTTCATCATTAAGCTCTATGTCTAAAAATCCCTGCAGAAGCCTTTT
>JAQTRH010000062.1 GCA_028711925.1 Candidatus Nanoarchaeia archaeon
GATGATAGGGGTACTGGGCAAGAAGCAGGAACAGAACCTTGTTATAATGTATTTGATAATTGTCGTTGTTGGAACAATGGTCACCATGGTTTTGCTATAGAATACCAAAAAAATCTTATTATGAAAAATTGTTCTGCTTGGAATAATGGGAATTGTGGTTTTTACCTTACTGGACTTGAGGACTCTGAAATTAGTGATTGTACTTCCTTTGGCAATAATGCAAACCCAAGTAAAACTTACTATGGCATATACATCAGAGGAGATTCTCATTATACTGGTGAAGATAATACCTTTACGAATGTTATTGTAAAAAATACCCAGAATGATAGGAGTGGAATTGGAATATATAATTCCAACAATACAACATTTATTGATTGTGAATCCTATGATGACCAAAGTACCAAGACACAGAAGTATGGGTTGCAAATAAATGATGATGTTAGCGGTGTAACCCTTGATAATTGTAAGTTATCACCAAATAAATATGGCGAGATTTATAATCGTGCAGGCGCAACAATAACACGGAACTAGTAATAAATCATGTAATTTATGCTTATATTAAGTTAAGAAAAAATTAAATAGATATAAAAATATTAATTTAATGATTAACAAAAAAGGCAATTTAAATGAGATTTAAAATAAAAAAGTTAATGTTTGTTTTCTTGTTTGTAGTTTTTTTTGTTGGAATGATAATACCAAATGTCTTGGCTGCTGAATATATATACCCTCAGGATTATGGTGCCACAGGCGACGGAACAAAAAACAATCCATGGGCAAATGACTGCATAGACAAAGCAATCGCTGCAGCCAGTGAAGGGGATACAATCTATTTAAAGGCAGGATATTACCAACTATCAGGGGAATGTGTTATTAAAGAAGATAACTTAACTGTTATGGGTGCTGGTATGGGGAAAACAATTGTCCTTACTGATGATGCTCATGGTTTCCTTTTTTTTGGGCGGGATTATATCACGATTGCAGATATGACTATAGATGGAACTGCACAAGAATATACTTACAAGTTATATGGTATCTATCCTGCAAACTGTGATTATACTACAATTAGAAATGTAGAAATAAAAAACTGTAATAGTTGTGGGATCAATAATTTTCAAACTAACTATGGTCTTTACGAGAACCTTTCCTTACACGATAACGGCGAGCATGGAATACATCCCGCTTCGAATCATCAGGATTTGAATATGTACAATACTTACAGATATATCAATGCCTATAATAATACTAAATGTGGTTTTGATGACAGAGGTTCTTATACGCAAGGATATTCACATCATAATCTTGTTGAGAATATACATTGTTGGGGTAACGGACTGTATGGAATTATCTTTGAGCATCAAGATAACAGCATTCTTTCTAGTTCGAGTTCCCATGACAATGCTCGCTATGACATATACATCAAAGATTTAGATGATTTTACTTTTAAAGACTGTACTTATAAAACCATATATGAATACGATGTAAATTACAAGTAAAGAATTGCTCTGCAGACCTCAGCGGCGAATATGGGCTTCTTTTGTTTGAGTGTAAGAATATTGAGGTTAAAAATATGATATTAAAAAATAGCAATGACTGGAGGTATATGTTTATAATCAAGATAACCATATTGGAGACACAAAACTAATTTCATGTCAATCTTATGATGACAGAGCAACCAAGATACAGCCTTACGGATTAGCATTAGTTGGCTCTAAACTTGATAAGATAACTCTCCCCAATTGTGCATTATCACCAAATAAATATGGCGAGATTTATAATCCTGCAGATGCAACGATAATCAAAAATTAGGATTTCTAGGAATTATGATGCGGGGGAAGGGATTTGAACCCTCGTATCCACTAAGGAAATGGATGTCACATAGCGGATAAATCATCGCCGAAGCTCATCACTCAAATAACTTGAGTCCATCGCATTTGACCGCTCTGCCACCCCCGCCTATGCTTAAGAATTAGTTTTTATTATAAAAAGCTTTTGAAATCACATGCTGTTAAGCCTTGCTTCTATCTCAGCCAAATCTGTTTCAAGCCTTGCTATTTCCTCATTCTCTATCTCAATTTTTTTAGATTTTTTGCACTTTTTTGTTTTATTAATCTCTTTATTCTCAGCCTGAATTCCCTGCCTTGGGAATGTCTTTTTCAAAAAAGAGAAAAGCTCCACTACCTCACCAATCTTTTCATTGAATTCCACTATCTTTTTGCTTTTCTCATCTCTTATTGACATTATTTTCTCATAATCCTTTAAATTCTCTATTATCCTTTTAGAGGACTCAAGGAGGTTTTTTCTAAGCTCCTTTGGCTTTTTTATACCGACATAGAAATTATCATTGCTCTTTGCCATTTTAAAATTTATAATTTCCCAAGCTCCTGGTCAACCAATTTAATCCTTTTTTCAATCTCTTCAAGGTTAGAGTCCCATTTGCTGAGCTGGTTGTATTCCTGAATCTTCAGCTCGCTTATGCTTTTTAATATGCTCTTTGCATCTTCAAGTTTTGCCTTAAGCAGATTAACTGTGCTGATTATTTTTTTGTAATCCTCAATTTTTATAAATACCTGCGCACTTTCCTGCATTATATCACCCTTTTGATATTATATCATCAACTACCATTATCCTTTTCTGAAAACCTTCAAGAGATTTTTTTAGGATTTCCAGCTCTGAATTATCCTTCTGTCTTATTTTTTCAAGCTCAACTACAGATAATTCAAAATTTCTTGCAATTCCTGAAATCTCAATATAATTTACTATTCCTGTATATTTTTTTACATTTACAAAAACAGGCCCATCCTTCTCTTCTTCTTCAAAGGTTTCTCTGTCTAAGTCTATGACTCTTTCCTTTTTAATCTTTCTCTCTTGTTGTTTAACTTCTTTTTCTTGTTCAAAAGAAGAGACAAAATCAGAGAAATCTTTTATTTTATCATGAGTCTCCTTATCTAGAATACCAACATCATCTTCTTCAGGAGGTATTTCACTCTTTTTAAAACTTGGTCTTATTATCGGCCTTTCATTCATAGAAGGAATAGAAATTTCATTTTTGTTTAGATCCTCAAGAGGCTCTATTTTCGGCAAAGGATCTATGCCCTCATCAGGCATTGTTGGAAATTCAGGGAGTTCTGCAAGATTGTCAGAATCCCCTTCTAATTCAGGAGAAGGAGCTTCAGTTGGCAGTTCTTCCTTTTTTAGCTCCTCTTTCTTCTTATTGAACTTAAACATGGCCATTATAACAACATAATAAATGCCTGTCTATTAAAAACTTTTTGTAGTACTTAAGAATAGTTACATTTATTAAATGGTTTAATTAAAATTTATCTCCCTTCCCTTTATATCATTTACCCTTTGATTTTCAAAGACAATATTGCCATTTACGATGGTTACTAAAGGCCAGCCCTTAAACTTTTTTTCATTCCATGCAGACCATTTGCACTTTGTAAAAAGCTCTTCATTTTTTACAGTTTTTTCCTTGTTCATATCAACTATTGTTAAGTCAGCATCAAAACCCTGCTTTATCCTGCCCTTATTCTTGATGTTAAACATCTTCACAGGATTTTCAACAGTAAGCTTTACTAGTTTGCTTAAGGACAACTTTCCCTTATTTACTGCATCCAGCAAAAGAGGAAGCATTGTTTCCAGCCCAGGAATTCCATATGGCGGATTATCAGAATTTTTTTCATCTTTTGTATGAGGGGCATGATCTGTTCCTATTCTATCAATGATTCCCTCATCAATCGCCCCCCACAGTGCGTCCTGGTCTTGTTTTGTTTTTAGTTCTGGCTTCATAAGAAAAAAAGAGTTTTTCTCATCATACTTTGTTAAGAATAAATGGTGAGGAGTTACCTCAACATAGATGTTGTTTTTGCCTTGCTTGTATTTTCTTATAATATCAATCTCTTTCTTTGAGCTTACATGGCATATTTGAAGGTGGTTATTGTGCTTTATTGCAAGTTTTATTGCTTTTTCAATATTCTTATGCTCCCCATGTATTGCGATTCTTTCAAAGTTTATAAAAATATTATTTAATTTATTATAATCATTTACAAGGAGGTTTCCTGTTGTCTTGTCCATATAAATTTTTAATGCTGCGACATTCTTAACTTTCTTAAATTCATCTATATTTTCTCCATTGGTTCCAAAATAAAATCCATAGTTAACAATGCTTTTTTTAGCAAGCTCTCTTTTTCTTTCTAAATCCTCAAAACTTATTATTGGTTTTTTGTTGTTTGGCATGTCAATAAATGTTGTAATTCCTCCTGCAGCAGCAGTGCAGCTTCCTGTAAAAAAGTCTTCCTTGTATTCATGTCCAGGCTCTCTCATATGAACATGAGAGTCTATTATTCCAGGCAGAACAATCTTTTCAGATGCATCAATAACCTTGTTTGCATTAAACTCATTTTCTGATACTTCTTTTATAATTCCATCCTGAATAAGGATATTCTTTTTATCTAACTTTCCATCAATAAAGACCATTCCATTGTTTATTGCAGTAGTTTTACTATTACATTTATTTATTTCAATTCTTTTTCCACTCTTTAGTTTTGCATATCTTCCAAAATCATTCATTTCCCTTAGTTGTTTTGAATTAAAAACTGGGCCGTCCTTGCAGACAAGTTTTTTTCCGCATGCACAACTACCGCATATTCCCACCCCGCAGAACATGAATCTTTCAAGCGATGCCTCAAAATCAATATTAAGTTGTTCTGCTATATCAAAAATTTGTTTCATCATTATTTCCGGACCGCATGCGTATATCATCTCATATTTTTCTTTTTCAATGATTTCCCTTAATTTTTTTGTTGCAAATCCTTTATAACCCTGGCTGCCATCATCCGTGCATAAATTCATATCAAATCTTTCCCTGAAAAACAAATCATTTTTGCATTTGCATCCAAAAACAACCTTAGGGTTACCAAGTGATTCAATTAAAGTTGAAAGTCCTGCCAATCCCATCCCGCCCGCAACAACAATTGCTTTTTTTTCATAAATTGTAAAACCCTTTCCCAATGGTCCCCTGTAAAACAATTCATCTCCTTTTTTCAAATTAAACAATTCTTTTGTAAAGCATCCTTTTAGCTCAACTGTAACAGCCATTGGTTTTTTGTATGATACGGCAAATGGTTTTTCATCAACATCAGGGAGCCATAGCATTATAAACTGTCCGGGGCTTATATTTATACCACAGTCAAAGAAAAATGTCTTTGTCTTGTGATTTTCATCTTTGATTTCTTTTATTTTTATTTTTTTGTATCTTGATTTTTCTTTAATTTCCATCATGAGCCAACCCTATGATTTCTTTTACTGAATCATAATTGTTTTTTTCCATCCATTCTTTGATTTCATTTAATATTTTTTGAAAAACCTCAACACCATAATAATAAACAGCTGAGCCGATTCCAACAGCACTTGCCCCGGCCTGCATCATCTCAATCGCATCCCTCCCATTCATTATTCCACCGACACCTATTATTGGAATGCTTACTTTTTCATAGATATCATAAACAGACCTTATTGCTACAGGCTTTACAGCAGGGCCGCTCATCCCTCCTCTTTTATAGCTTAAAACAGGCCTTTTTGCATCTATATTTATTATCATTCCCTGAACAGTATTTATTGCAGTTATTGCATCTGCCCCTGCCTTTTCGCATGCAAAGGCAATTTCTGATATATTGCTTACATTAGGGGACAATTTTGGAACAACAAGAGAATCCTTTGCAGCTTTTTTACTTTTCTTGTGACTTCTGCAGCGCAATCTTTATCTTGGGAAAAAAGCATCCCTTTTTCCTTGTTTGGGCATGAGATATTAACCTCAATAATCTTTGGGTTGTATTTAACAATATTTTCAGTTATCTCAACATAATCCCCTGTCTTGCTTCCGTATATGCTCCATATCACAACATTATCTATCTTTGAGAATTCATTAAGGCAATAATCCATGTTTTTGTATCCAGGGCTTGGAAGTCCTACTGCATTCAATAAACCATGGCCAAA
>JAQTRH010000063.1 GCA_028711925.1 Candidatus Nanoarchaeia archaeon
CCTCACCATTTACCTTTGCAGCAATATTGTCATTTACATTATCTGTTTGGTTGAATTTGATGAACAAAAAGAAAGCAAGGATTGCCAGCAAAAGGACTATCCCCACTACCTTTAAAATATTAGGATTTATTTTAATCTTTAAACTATCTGATTTTTTTGTTTCAGTTCCTGATTCACCAATTTTTTTTCTTTTTACACCAGGTTTATCATTATCTTCTTTGTTAGCCAACATAATCACCCCATTAAAAATTATGGTTAAATGTATTCAAATATAAACCTTTCGAAAAGATTTTAAACAGGATTGCAATAAAAACATATAAATATCAGAGTTTATTTTTTTGAAAAATGGCAAGAAAAAAAACAAAGAAAAATAGGTCGGGATTTTGGTTTGTAATTGCAATTGCATTTTTGATGCTTACAAGCACAATAGGTTATGTCTTTAAAGGGGGATCCAGCTATAAATATAATGGATTTTCTTTTTCAGGTTCAGAGGATGGAAGATGGATTGCAAAGATTAACGGAAAAAATATGATATTTTACTATCATCCAGAAAACCTTGAAAATATTAATATAAGCCAGGATATAATCAATAATCTAAAAAATACAAATATGGTTTATTTCACATATGATATCAATAATACATACAGGGAAGATATAGCTGCAATAAACCTTGAATTAAGCAACATATTATGGAATGATTTTAAGATATATTCTTCAAATGGACTTACATCTGATAATGATTTCAACATAGATATTATAAATTGCAGCAATGCAACAAAAGCAAATCCTGTTATTTACTATAAAAAAGCAGATAATACAAGCATTGATATTCAAGATTATTGCATTATCTTGAATGGAAGAACAGGCATGGAGTTTATGGCCTTAAAGGAAAGACTGCTTTACGGGCTTTATGGCGTTATAGAGTGATTTAGATGGAAGAAAAAAAAGAGGTTCCTGAAGAAAATTTAACCGAGCAGAACGAAGAAGAAAATAGTTCAGGCAGCGGAAAATTTTTAATAATTGCAGTAATAGCAATAGTTGGGCTAACCATACTTTTCTTTAGCATAAGATACCTTTATCAACCCAAGCCTATTGAAAATAACTATGAATATAATGGATTTACATTCACTAAAATTGAAGGCTATGGTGTTTGGTTTACAGAAATACAAAAACAAGATAAAAATTTTAGGGTTTCTATGAGATACTCTCCTATGGAAGTTGAAGACATTCCTATTGACAGAACAGCATATCAGGTGATACTGAATTCAAATGAGTTATATTTAACTGTTCCAAATAACCTTAGCTCTATTGCAGTTCTTGCTTTGGCAGAAGTGGGAAGGATAACAGGGACGCAGTACGGGATTCTAGACATCCCTTCAACAGGAGCCCTTACACATAGCAAAGGAGATGAAACCCCTGTAAAAAACTGCGAGGATGCTGTTGGTGGAACAGGAATTATACTTTTCAACCTTGGAAATTATACAAGGGTTTATCTTGAGGGCAAATGTGTAATTGTTGAAGGAGAAACTGACTGGGATATAGTAAGGGCTGCAGACAGGCTTACTTTTGGATTATTAGGGATAATGGACTAAAATAAAAACTTTTAAAAGCAGGGATTTCTTTTAGATTTTATGCCTCACTACTATTCAGAATATCAGACAAGCAAGTTGAATCTTGAAAAAATCAAATCAGTTCTTAGGGGAAAATCATTTGAGTTTTACACTGGTTCAGGGGTTTTTTCAAAAAAAAAAGTTGATAAGGGGACAGAGCTTTTGGTGGATAAATGCATTGTAAAAGATAATTGGAAAGTTCTTGACCTTGGATGCGGCTACGGAGTTGTTGGAGTTGTTATCGGAAAGATATTTCCTAAAACAAAAGTTTTGATGGTTGATTTTAACAGAAGAGCTTTGAAACTTGCAAAGATGAATATTGAATTGAATAATGTTGAAAATGCAGAAATCAGGCACAGCGACCTTTATTTAAATGTCAAAGAAAAGTTTAATGCTATAATAGTCAACCCTCCAATAACCGCAGGAAGAAAGACATGCTTTGATGTTATTGAAGGGGCAAAAGAGCATCTTGAAAAAAAGGGAATTCTGCAGATTGTTGCAAAACACCGCAAGGGCGGCAAGGTTCTCGGAGAGAAAATGATTGAGGTTTTCAAAAATATGGAGGTTATCGCAAAAGGTGCAGGATATAGGGTCTATACGTCGGTAAAAAAATGAAAAAAACAAAACTTCAGGAAGCTATGGATGAAATCAAGAAAGAAGAGGAATTAATGATAAGCAAAAACAAAAAAATCCATGTAAGGAAAGAGAAACCTCTTTATTATTACACTAAAAAACATGATAAGCCTAATTAAAAAACAGATAAAAATAAAAAAGCACTCTTTTTAAGTTGTTAAAAAGAAAGATTTATAAAAATGAGTATTATATTATTTTTGGGGGTATTAAAATTAAATACAATAAAAAGCAGACGATCTCTTCTTTGAATGATGGTGACAAAGTTGATGATATCTTTGTCGTTAAGATAAAGAAAGCCATGTCATCTTACGCAAAAGGATTCTTTTTCCAGCTTATTTTGTCAGATAACAGCGGCAAAACCCTTGATTACCGCTATTGGGGAAGCAATGATGAAAAAAAAGTCAGGGAACTTTACAATTCAGTAAAAAATGACTCTGTTGTTCATGTGCAGGGAAAGGTGTCTGTTTACAGCGGAAAACTCCAGTTGACAACCAACGAGCCTTTTATAATAGAGACGTTAAAAGAAGATGAGTATGAAAAGTCAGATTTCATAAAGCCAGCAAGAAAGAATTTAGATGAGATGTATGCTGAGCGCGATAAAGCAATTCTTGAAATCAAGGATGGAAAATTAAAGAAAATGCTCGTTGATATATTCAGCAATCCTGAAATAAAATCTAAGTTTAAAGAGCATCCAGGAGCTATTGAAATCCACCATAACTGGATTGGGGGATTATTGGAGCATACTCTTGAGGTTTTAAGGTATGCAATGCTAAGCTGCGAAACATTTCCTGAGCTAAACAAGGATTTGGTTATAGCAGGAAGCCTTCTTCATGACATTGGAAAGTTAGATGAGCTGTCTGTAACCTCAAGAATAAAGGGCTCTGACAAAGGGCAGCTTATTGGGCATGTAGTATTAAGCACAATTTTTGTTTCCAATAAAATGGATGAGTTTTGTATAGATGAAACATTGAAGAATAAGCTTCTCCACATAATTGTAAGCCATCACGGCAAGCTTGAGTACGGCTCTCCAAAAGAGCCGATGTTCCCAGAGGCAGTTGCTGTTTACTATGCAGATGATATGAGTTCAAGCATAGCAGAGATGCTGGAGTTTGTGAAAAACTCAAAAGATGATACAGAAGACAGCTTTATGTATAACAGGAGAAGCCAAAAAAACATTTACCTTGATTAAAATGAACCATTACAAAAAAACAACAATAAAAGCACTCTTAGTGATGCTAGTCATATTTGTATTTGTATTTTTTCTTGCGTATTACAACTTCAACAGAGGAATACCAATATTTGATATAGGAATGCCTGCGCAGTCAGAAAATATGGTGGTAATGTTTTTCTCGATTGCAGCAATCCTGAAAGTTATATATGATACATACAATATAGAAAATCATTTAAAATACGAAAAAAGAATTAAAGAAAACATTTAAATAAACAAAATTTGTTCTATTTTTTATGGGGGAAAAAATAAATATTGAAAAGCTTGTGCCGGATACTTCTGTGATAATTGAAGGCCTCGTTTCATCAAAGATAGAGAGAAAAGAGATAAATCCAAAATTAGTTTTAATCCATGAGGCAGTGCTTGCAGAGCTTGAGCATCAGGAAAACCAGAACAAGCAGACAGGCTCTCTTGGGCTAGAAGAAATAAGCAGGATAAGAAAGCTTTCAAAAAAGCATGATTTTTCCTTGGAATTTTCAGGAAAAAGGCCCAATGCATCGCAAATAAGGTATGCAAGCCTTGGTGAAGTGGATTCTTTAATAAGAGATTTAGCTTATGATGAAGGGGCTACATTAATGACCTCTGATAAAACACAGGCAATGGTTGCAGAGGCAAAAGGCATAGATGTTATTTTTCTTGAGATAAAAAAACTGTTCAAGAAGCTTAAGCTGGAAAATTATTTTGATGATGCAACGATGAGCGTTCATTTAAGGGAAAATTGTTTTCCTTATGCAAAAAAGGGAATGCCTGGCTCATGGAAATTTGTTGCAGTTAAAAAAACAAAGCTGACAAGAAAAGACATTCAGGATATAAGCCGCGAGATAATAGAGGAATCAAAGGCATCAAAACAAGGCTTTATCGAGATTGAAAGAGCAGGCTCAACAATAATCCAGCTTGGAAAATTCAGGATTGTTATAACAAGGCCGCCCTTTTCAGACGGATGGGAGATAACTGCAGTAAGGCCGGTGAAAAGCCTTTCCTTAGAGGAATATCAACTTTCTGAAAAGCTCAGCAAAAGAATATCAGAGCAGGCAGAGGGAATTTTAATAGCGGGCTCTCCTGGAATGGGAAAGTCAACCTTTGCAAAAGCACTTGCGCATTTTTATTCTGAAAAAGAAAAAATCGTGAAAACAATAGAAGCACCAAGGGACATGATTTTAAATGACAATATAACCCAGTATGCAATCTCGCATGGAGATGCTCAGGAGATTCATGACATTTTGTTATTATCAAGGCCAGACTATACAATCTTTGATGAGATGAGAAACACTGCTGACTTTCAATTGTTTGCAGATTTAAGATTGTCAGGAATTGGGTTAGCAGGAGTTGTTCATGCTACAAATACAATAGATGCAATACAAAGATTTGTGGGAAGGATTGAATTAGGGGTTATACCTCAGATTATTGATACTGTAATTTTCATAAAAAATGGAAAAGTGGATAATGTTTTAAGCTTAAAGATGGTTGTTAAAGTGCCTACAGGAATGACAGAAGCGGATTTGGCAAGGCCTGTTGTAACAGTGAATGATTTTGAAACAGGCGATTTAAGATATGAGCTTTACTCTTACGGTGAGGAAACAGTGGTTGTTCCTGTTCAAGGAAAGTACAGCTCTCCTGCAAACAAGCTCGCATCTGAAAAAATAAAGGATTTCTTCAAGAGATATTCTGACAATGTTAATGTTGAAATGCTCTCAGACAATAAATGCACTGTCTTTGTTCCAGAACAGGTTATTTCTGAGATAATAGGAAGGCAGGGCAAGAACATAGGAAATATAGAGAAACAGCTTGGTATGAGCATAGATGTAAAAGAGATACAGGAAAAAACAAAAGGAGAGAGCATAAGCTTTAACGCAGACATCAAGAAAAACAGCGTTGTTTTTTATTTGGATATGAAATATAAAAACAGAAACATGGACATTTATGTAAATGATGATTATTTATTAACTGCAAAATCAGGTAAGACAGGAATAATAAAAATAAAGAAAAACAACAAAATAGCAAGAATTCTTATAGATGCAATAAACACAGGAGAAAAAATCAATATTGTTCTTTAAAATCAAAAGATTAATATATATTCAATCAATTAGAGTTCTCTAATAAACATAAGCAAGGGGGAATGCAAATGCTGGGAATAAAATTCATCAGGGAAAATCCTGATTTGGTTAAGAAAGACCTGGAAAAAAGGCAGGAAACAGAAATGATAGCATGGGTAGATGACCTGCTAAAAAAAGATGAAGAATACAGAAAACTGCTCCAGTCTTCGCAATCCTTAAGATCAAAAAGAAATACCCTAACAGAAGAAATAAACAAGCTAAAAAAAGAAGGCAAGGATGCATCTGATATCATAAAAGAAGCTAAGGAAATTCCTGGAAAAATAAAAGAGATAGAGGAAAACCAGAAAAAAATCAAGGAAAAAATAGATTATTATCTTATGAGGATTCCAAATGTTCT
>JAQTRH010000064.1 GCA_028711925.1 Candidatus Nanoarchaeia archaeon
GCCTTTACAGGGTATTTTCCAGGGCCCATTCCTTTCTTATGGCCTGCTCCTTCGCTAAATCTATCAAACTTAACAGCCTTTTTCATATCAGCCACTTCCTCAAGGAAGGTCTTGGCTTTCTGAAGGTTTCCCCCCCTAAGCATGTTGCATATCTCAACTGCCTGCTTTGTGGATATAGGCAGGAGTATTCCGACCGCTTTTGCCATGTGCTCATTTGTTTTTATTGAATATTTGTACGGCATTATTACCTCACTGACAAGCTTGAGCTTGATCTCGTAGCGCCAACACCAGGAGAGTGATGCTCAACCTTTTTTCTTGTTAAGACAAACTCACCAATTCGGTGGCCTACCATTTCTTTTTGTATTAATAAAGATACAAACTCTTTTCCATTATGAACCCTCACTGTTTTTCCGACAATCTGGGGGATTATGATTATATCCCTGCAGTTTGTTTTTATGTTATTGCCTTTGATTATTTTTTTCATAAAAGCTTTTTGAAACTCTGTTGAATCTCTTTTAAGGCTTCTTCTCTCTCTGGATGGAACCAGCTCTGCAAAATCATTTATACTCATCCTGCCGAGCTCTTCAATTGTTTTTCCCCTATATGTGAATTCTTTTTTTGCCATTTTACTTCTTCTTCCTTCCCATTCTTCTTGGTCTTATTGCTCCAACCTTTCTTCCAGGAGGAGCATTTTTTGGAGCTATAGTAGGTCTTCCTTTATGTGATGAGCTTGATCCCCCAAATGGATGGTCAACTGCATTCTGTGATGTTCCTGAAACACTTGGCCATAGCTTGTTTTTTGCCTTCATCTTGTAGTATTTTACTCCTGCCTTGACAAACGGTTTTTCCTGCCTTCCACTTCCAGCTATCATTCCTATGGTTGCCCTGCACTTCTCATCAAAAGCCTTTTGCTTTTTTGACGGAAGCTGAACAAAGACAGTATTTTTTACTTTTGACAATATTTTTGCGAATGTTCCAGATGACCTTACAAACTTTCCTCCGTCTCCGGGCTGATGTTCTATATTATATACTGACGTGCCTTCCGGGATATCCTTAAGCATTAGCACATTCCCATCCTTGAGAGATGATTTGTCTCCATAGCTTATCATGTCTCCAACTCTTACTCCCTCTGGCGCAATCATGAGATTCATGAATCCATTGTTATATTTTAACACAGTAAGAGGTGCAGAATGCCCTGCACATTTTATTATGTCAATTATCTCACCTTGAATGTTTTCATTTATAGACAGATAAGAGGGTTTTCCTTTATACCTGAAGCTAGGCGACCTGTATGTTGGCCCGCCTTTTCCTCTTGCCTGTTGAATTAAATTTTTACCCATCTTACATCAATCCTAACTGCGTTGCAATCTCAATTGCAGGGTTTTCAGGGCTGAGCTTAATATAAGCCCTTTTTTTATTTCCGATTATGGCAAGGTTAACTTTCACAACCTTTACCTTGAACATTTCCTCTATTGCTTTTTTCACATCATCTTTTCTTGCTTTAATATCTACTACAAAGATGAGCTTGTTTTCTGATTCCATCAATCTTACTGATTTTTCAGTTGAAAGAGGGTATTTTATTACTTTGTATGCTTCCATTTTACATAAACAGGTTTTTTTCTTTCATTTCTTTTAATGCGCCCTCGGTCCATATTGTTAAACGTCCAGGATTTGATGATGGCGCAAGAGATCTTGCATTTAATGATTTAACTGTTATTGCGTTTATTCCCTGAATATTTCTCGCGGCCTTGATTACAGGGCACTGCTCTGAGACAACTATCAAAGGCCCTACTTTGCTTTTGTACTTTCTTCCCCTGAGCTTTCCTTTTCCGCTTCTTATTTTTCTTTCAGATATCCTCTGCATTTCTTTTTCAAGCCCTATATTTTTGAAAAATTCCCTTACCTCTTTGGTTTTTTTCAGTGACTCAAATTTTTTCTCAACAACAATAGGATAAATATCAGACAGTATGTGATTTTTTGAGACAAGCTCATTTGAGGATGTTGCTGCTATCGCGCTCCTTATAGCTTTTCTTCTTTCTTTTTTGTTGATTTTTTTTGTCCAGTCTTTTCCTGCTTTTGGAGGGTGGGCTCTTCTTCCGCCGACTGTTCCCGGTGCAAATGCGCCGACCCAGTTCATTCTTTCCCCTCTTCTGCTCATTATTTTTCTTGGCACTCTTGATATTCCATGGCCATAAGATGTTTTGTAAACATGCCTTCTTCTTGAGAGCTTTGCTGATACTTTTTTTCCAGCCATTGGGTCTGCGCCGTATGGCTGTCTTGTATTGCCTTGAATAACTAAAACTGCTCTTTTTATAAGATCAGGCCTTATATCTTCATCGAACTGAGGAGGCATCTCCTGCTTTCCGATTTCCTTTTTTGAAATGTCTATTATTGGAACTTTCATTTTGCAATGCTCATATATTCAATCTCAAAGTTTTGCGAGTGTTTTCTTTTATGAGGCCTTATGGCAAAGTTAAGCCTTACAAGCCTTTTTGAAGACCCTTGTAATGAGCCCTTTAAGATTACATAGCTGTTCTTTACAAGACCGTAATGATTAAAGCCTCCTTTTGGATTGATGTCATCAGGCTTTTCTGAAATTTTTATTATCAATTTATTGTATTCTGTTCTTTTGTGGTAGCCCATCTGGCCAGGCTGCGCAACTCTCCAAATTGAGGATTGTATCCATGGTCCAAGATTACCAGTAGAACGTTTCTTTTTCTCTGATTTATGCGATTTCAATGAAACACCAAATCTTTTCACTGCTCCCTGAAGCCCCTTGCCTTTTGTTACTGCATGGGCATCAACCAACTGTCCTGGAACAAAGATTTCATTTACGTTAATCTCTTTTCCAAGCTTTTCTTTTGCATAAGCAAGCTGGTCTTCTTTTTTTCCGCCTATTGCAGTTTCAAATATCTCAGGCTTTTTCTTTCCTATTGTGGTTAATGAAGGCTGTGTATGGACAACCATTCTTATTTCATCATAAGCATCAGGCTCTTTTTTTGTGATTTCTTTTTTTGGAAGAGTTATTTTTCTTTTTAGGTTTTTGTCAAGATTATTGGCTGTTATCTGGGCGACAGGCTTAAGGCCGTAAAAGGTTTTTTTGTAAAATCTTACAGCCATTGCCTTTAATGGAGGGCATTCTATTATTGTTACTGGCCTGAATATAGACTCTCCTGCTGTGGCTGCATTAGGCCTTGTGCTTTTTATAAGCAGATGAGACATCTGCACTTTATATCCTGCGAAACCAAGGATTTTTGCATCCTGTGATTCTGGATATTTTCTTACTCTGGCATAAGATCTAGATGCCCTCTTTCTGGGCCAAAACTGCATGCTTCCGTGCCTTGGATTCCTTGCTTTACCCATTTTAATCTTTTTAAAGTGCTAAATAAACCTATAAAGCACCTCTTTGAGTGAAAATAGGCCTTTTAATAAAGTCTTCCTTCAAGAACAAGTTTAATTGCTAAACTATGTACTGAAAGACTTTTTTTCAGGCTTGTTTAGTTGTTTATAATATTTAAATCATTCAATTTTAGATTTAAATACCTATAATCGATTTTTTATGGTAATTTTACAGGCTTTATAAAGCTTTTTGTTTTCTATTTAAAACAGCAATAACCAAAACCTTTTTATAACCTTTATTACAAGCAGTGGTGTTTACGTGGTAAATATGAATGAGGAACCAGTAGGAGTTTATACAATCTATCAAATAAAAAGAAAAAGGAAAGGAATAGATCCAATAAGTTTGTTAGGGAAATGCGAATATATTCCAAAAAATAAATTTAAGGATATTCTTGAAAATTATAAAATAAGTGAGATATTTGGACTTGAACTTCCTCTTAAATTTCGCTTTGAAAATGGATATTCTCCTGAAAATGGATACAACAATGGAAATTGCAATAGTTCCCTTATAATAAGAAAAAGGATGGTAAATGATTATGGATTATTGGAAAAAGAAAAAGAGCCCTTGGAGAACATTTTGGAAAGAGCAGAAGAATCAATGTTAGAAAAAGACTGCTGCAGAGATGAAGAAGAGTTGAAAAATAACTTATTCAATTTTATGTTGGATTACATCTTGCAACTTCCTGAAAATTATATGGATGAAAAAAGCATTATGAAATTAAAAACAATGAGTAACATCATAAAAAATTTAGGATATGAGGATTATCTTGATGATTATGTTAAAAAAATGCCTGGGGTAGGTGATAGGAAAAAAGAGATTATCCTTGAGGAAGTTAATAAATACCTATCTAAACCAAAACATAGTTAAAGGATTTTTAAAAATTGATTCTTATGAGAATAGGGAAACTCAAACTAAACTCAAATGTTATTATGGCCCCGATGGCCGGGGTGAACTGCACTTCTTTCAGGTTAATTTGCCATGAATACGGGGCAGGGCTTGTTAGTACACCAATGATTTACGCAAATAATCTTGTTGCAAGGCCTGAAAGAGTTATAAAAAAAACATGTTTTCTTAAAAAAGAGAAACCAATAAGTGTTCAGCTTGTGGGGGCAGATACAGAAAATATGAAAGAAGCAGCAATAATCATCGAGAAATATGCAGATGTTATTGATGTTAACCTGGGATGCCCAGATAGAAAGATAATAGAAAATAAGGCAGGAGGATTTTTCTCAAAACACCCAGAGCAGATAGACAAGATAGTTAAGCCTGTTATTGATAACACAAACAAGCCCGTAACTGCAAAGATAAGAACAGGATGGAACGGAAAATCAATCAATACCCTTAAAACAATAAAAATTCTTAATGATTTAGGCGTTGATGCAATAACTATACATGCAAGAAATGTAAAGCAAGGGTATTCAGGAAAAGCTGATTTAAATGAAATAAAAAAAGCAAAACAGACATCAAAAGTTTTAATAATAGGCAACGGTGATATTTTCAGTCCAGATGATGCAAAATCGATGATTGAGAAAACAAAATGTGATGGTGTTATGGTCGGCCGCGGCTGCATCGGAAACCCCTTTATATTTAAAAGAATAAATTCCTTGCTTAAAGACAGAAAAAACACTCCGGAACCAAATGGAAAAGATAAAAAGAAAGCTTTTTTTAAGTTTTTAAATTATTATGAAAAATACGAGAACAACAGGAATTTTACAGAGATAAAGCAGCATGCAATGCGGTTCACCAAAGGAGTATCAAAAAATACAAGATATAATCTCACAAAAACAAAAAGCATAGATGAGATAAAAAATATTTATGAGGACGATTTAAGATGAAGCAGCCTTTGCTTGTAACCGCAGCAATAATTTTTGACGATGAGAAATTTCTTTTGATAAAAAGAGCGAGAGAGCCATTTAAGAATTGCTGGAGCTTTTCCGGCGGCTGCGGGGCCTTTGAAAGGGTTTCTGATCCTATTGAGGCAGTCAAACAAGAGGTTAAATGCGACATTGACTGTGATTTTCATCCAAATTTTTTTACATACAATCATGAAAACTTTGAAAACAAACCAACAGTAGTATTGTATTTCTATGGAAAGATAAATAACAAAATAAAAATAAATCCAAAATATGTTTTGGAATGCAAGTGGTTTTCAATAAAAGAAATAAGAAAGATAAAACTTGGGTTTGACCATAATAAAATCCTTGAAGAATTCTTAAAGAAATTCAGAAAATAAATTATTTCAGCTTGTAATAATAACCCATTGTTCCAAGAATAGGGAACAGAGCAATAAATGCTACAAAAAGAAGATAAGGTCTGCTGCTTAGTTTAAGGGGCTCTGCAAAAAACAAAAAAAGTATTGCTGCTGCTCCCAATCCCATAAATGACTCAAGCAATGTGCCCTCTATCTTGAGAATCTTTCCAAAAAAGTATA
>JAQTRH010000065.1 GCA_028711925.1 Candidatus Nanoarchaeia archaeon
GATATGTTAACTGTTAAGCTACCTTGGTTGTTAGGATAATAAATGTCATAAATTTGCATTTCCACAGGATTTCCATCCCCTGTTATAATTAAACTGTATAAGTGTTCATCGTTAAATGCTCCCCAATCAACAAAGTTTCCATTGACCTTTAGTTCAAGCAAATCTGTTCCATCAGATTCGTAACCAGAAACAGTATCTGTCCAACTGTCTCCACTAATTCTGTGTGTTATTGAATATTTTGCATCAAACTCAATTGTATCTCCTGCATCTGCTGTACCGCTGACTTCCAGCAAATATGTTTTTCCAGCTTCTAAAGCATTTACTGAACTTGATGTTGTTCCATCTGAAGATACTATTACTGTTTCCATATAAACTGGTTCTGTTCCTTCAGGGCATGTTGCTGCCATTGCAAAACTAACAGACACCATTAAAATTCCCAGAACAAACAAAGGCATTATTTTCTTCTTCATTTTCTATTCTCCCGATATTTTTATAGAATCTCACTCTCTTTAATGTTAAAATGGCCTTTAACTTTAAAAGAATTGTTATAACCTAAAATAAGTTTTATAATATACCCACTTTAGAATAGTAATTAAATATTAATTATAAAATTATATAGAAATACATTCTATGACTTAATTACTTATAATTTTATTTAAGAAAAAAATAAAAAAAATAAAAAAATTTATGGCTGATACCAACCAAATCCATTTGGTGATGGACTATTATACAGAATTCCTTCATATCCTGCACATGGGTCGTTGTATACTTCCTGGATTGTTGCAAATGCTCCCCAGATAACTGGACCAATTTCAACATCCTCTGCTGTATACCAAACACCATCTTTACCTAACACAGCGTCTTCTGGTACTGCAACAATTTTGGTGAAGTAATTCCAAGAACATACAGTACTTATTGCATTTCCTTCTGTACTAATCCATGTTCCATCTTGATTTGTACTTGAAGTCCATTCACCTTCAATAGTTCCATCCTCATTAATTTCTCCTTCAACCTCAACTGTATAAGATGAACCATCATACATAACATGCATAGTAAAATCATTTCCAGAAACCATTCCTGTTGCTGTCCATGTCTGACCAGTGTTTTGATGCATTCCTATAGCAGTAAAATCACCAGTTTCTGTATCGAAGGTTTCAATGTGCACATCATGTGGATGTTTTCCACCATTGTAATCATACTCAAAGACCCAATCGCCCAAAACGTTCCAATTAGTATATTCTCCGGACATGTGGTTTGTCAGCCATGCTCCGCTTCCGATATAACTGTCAAATCCATAGTGCCTGTCCAATAAACCGTCACCATCGCAATCTTTGTTGCTTAGCCATGCATCATTCCATTTCATCATCAAATTATCATCTTTGTATGGCTGGCACCAATCTGCATTTCTGTATGCATCGCAGTAACCACCATTAAAAAGATGTGCCTGGTAATTATATCCCCACATATCATAACCTGTTGTTAAAGTCTCACCTGTAGAAGATTTTAGTTCTCCACTTTGAATTGTTGTACATTTATCTGGTTTTCCTTTGGCCATAGCTATTCCAATAGAAAACAACAGAATAGAAATAGCAAATAACGCCATTATTTCTTTTTTCATGTTTTACCCCCCATAAAGCCTTAAGGCCCTATAATTATCAAATGATTTTTAACTATAAAAAGATTGTTGTTGTATAGAATAAACATTATTATATAATTGTTTTATATTAAGTAATAAAAAGGTTTAAAGATAAAAATCAGTATCTGAAACTCTTTGTTTTTCAAAACTAGTTTTTTCCTTTCTTGTTTTAACTATAATCTCCTCTGGAATACTCATAATTGAAGATAATATATTTCCAGAAATTGATTCTTCAGATAAATTAATATTTTGATTTTTTTGCAATAATTTGTATGTATCAAAAGTTAAGGGGCTTATTCTCTTTCCCATTATATAAAAAGGCGAATCAAAACTTTCATAATCTTCAGGACATGTAGTGATAATAACATAATTATCAATTAGCTTGTCTAATCCTTCTTCCTTTGCAAATGCGCCGCTATAGCATGAATCTATAAAAATTGCCTTCTTGCCCTTTATTTTATCTAACCTGCTATATAAGGGTTTAGGACCTATTAAAAGATATTCAATGTCTGGATTACTATTTTTTACTGAAATAAACTTATCATGATTATCTAAGCATCTACCATGTCCTGAGAAGTAAAAAACTGTTTCTGTTTTATCATTACTCTGTTCTGCTATGCTGTCAATTGATTCAAAAATTTCTTTTTCTGTGCCTTGTTCATCAATAATATAACAATCATAACCTCTTCTTTTTAATTCATGATTTATAACCTCAATGTCATTGCCTTCTCTAGCTTGTATTAAAACAGCTTTTTTGTTTGGCTCAATATGATAATCCTTATTTCTATTGTTAAAATTGATTAACTCCACTGTTGGATTTACAAGTTTTGAATAAAGCATTAAAATAAAGATAGTTGTAAGTGACTTAGTTATTATATTGACAGATTTATCAAAAATATTTTTATATCTAATTTTCTTTTTGTGCTTTTCTCTAAATCCCAATAAATCGTCTAAAACGTATACGTTGTTTTTTCCAATCTTTCTCATATTTCCAAGATGGCAAGATATCCTTTATAAAGTTTTCTATTTTGTTACTACTTATTTGTTACTAAATAGTGTTATTATGGCCTTTTACATTTTCCAAAACATTTATTAATAAATGTCTTTTCCTGTGAAATTATGGCAGAGCAAAACGATGTATACAACGAATTTTCAAAAAACAAGCATGTATCCAACATGCTGAAGTACTATGAAAAAAACTACAAAAAACTTATCTTTATCCCTATTATAATACTTGTCTTATCGCTTTGCTTTTTAGGATACAAATATGCATCAACCGGCGATTTCGTTGACAAGGGAATATCCCTTAAAGGAGGGACAACAGTAACAATACCTTCTGGAGATGTAAACACAGCAGAGCTTAAAAGTTATCTTTCATCTGTTTTTCCTAATTCAGACATATCGGTAAGGACGCTTGCAAACCTTGGAGAAATTACAGCAGTGGAGGTAAGCGCTTCTGACATAACCTCAGGAGAGATGCTAACAATATTAAAAGCAAGGTTTGGAGACCTTGAATACAGTGTTGAGGAAATGGGCTCTTCATTGGGAGGGAGCTTTTTCAGGGAAACAATCATTGCAATAATATTCGCATTCTTATTCATGGCCGGAGTGGTATTCTTTTTCTTCAGAGAGCCTGTGCCCTCATTGGCAATAGTTTTATCGGCATTATCCAATATGGTAGTTACACTAGCTGTAATAAGCATGCTTGGCGTAAAGCTTTCAACAGCAGGTGTTGCTGCTTTCTTAATGCTTATAGGATATAGTGTTGATACCAACATACTTTTATCAACAAAGGTTCTCAAAAGAGACAGGGGATTAATTATAGAAAGGATAATAAGCGGAATGAAAACAGGGTTTTTAATGACTTTAACGACCTTCACCGCAGTATTGATTGCATACATATTTTCCCAGTCAGAATCACTAAGCCAGATCATGCTTATACTGATGATAGGCCTTTTAATGGATGTGCTTAACACATGGATACAGAATGCAGGAATACTAAGAATGTATCTTGAAAAAAAAGGTAAAAAATGAACAAATCAAAGAAAATATTCACAAATGTAAGGGTAATAATATTGTTGGTTTTGCTTGCTTTAGCTGTTATTGCAATCAATCCTAATCCTTTTGCAAAAGGCGTTTCAATAAGAAGCGTTGATATTGGCTCGCCGGCAAGCCTTGCCGGAATAGAAAGCCCAAAGCCTTCTTCAAATCCTATGAGCAAAGAGAGGATAATCTCAATCAACAACGAGCCGATAAATAACATAAATGATTATTATTCATTTGAGTCTTCTTTAAAGGTCAACAGGACTGTCATGATTAAAACAAACAGGGGCACTTACAGGGTATTAACAGAATACAAGACTGAATATATGTTCAATGAAACAACAAATGAGACAACAACAATAGTGTATAATGACACAATTGACCTTGGGTTAAATGTTTACAATGCCCCCACAACCAATGTGATAAAGGGCCTTGATTTGCAGGGAGGCACAAGGGTTCTCCTTGAGCCAGAAGATGAAGTTTCCAATGATGAGATGGACATAGTTCTTGCAAACATAAAAGAAAGGCTGAATGTTTATGGTTTAAGCGATATCGTTGTAAGGCCTGTTTCAGATTTATCAGGAAACCAATATATACTTATTGAGGTGGCAGGGGCAAACGAAGAAGAGGTTAAAGAGCTTGTATCAAAGCAGGGAAAGTTTGAGGCAAAAATAGGCAATGCTGTAGTGTTTACAGGAGGAAACGATATAACCTATGTATGCAGGAGCGCTGACTGCTCCGGAATTGACCCTAGTTCAGGATGCTGGCAGACAAACGATGGACAGTGGGCATGTCGTTTCAGATTCTCAATATCATTAAGCCCTGAAGCAGCAAGAAGGCAGGCAGAAACAACAAAAGACCTTGAAGTTGTCATAGAAGAAGGTAACCAGGAGTACCTTAATGAAAGCCTTGACTTATACCTTGACAACCAGAATGTGGATTCTTTGCGAATAGGCGCAGAGCTCAAGGGAAGCGATGTAACAGATATACAAATCTCAGGCTCTGGAGCAGGCTCAACAAATCAGGAAGCAATGTTTAACTCACTGGAGAATATGAAAAGGCTCCAGACAATATTAGTTACGGGCTCGCTTCCGGTAAAGCTTAATATCGCTAAAACAGACACTATATCCCCTTCATTGGGCAAGGAGTTTGTAAAAAATGCTTTTTTAATAGGAATAATAGCTCTCGTTGTTATCTCATTAATCATATTTTTAAGATACAGAAAAATAGAAATATCGCTGCCTATGATTATAAATTTAGTATCAGAGGTAATAATAATATTTGGAATTGCCGCTTTGATAGGATGGAATATTGACATTGCGGCAATTGCGGGAATTGTAATTGTGATTGGAACAGGAGTTGACCATCTTATAGTTATATCAGACGAGCTTTTAAGGAAAGAGCAGCAGGTGTTCTTTAACTGGAAGCAGAGGATAAACAATGCATTCTTTATAATAATGGCCGCATACTTCACAACCTTTGTCGCAATGCTTCCATTGATCAGGGCAGGCGCAGGATTATTGAAAGGCTTTGCAATAACAACAATAATAGGAATTTCTGTTGGAGTGTTCATAACAAGGCCGGCGTTTGCAGCCATAGTTGAAATACTCTTAAAAGACAAGCTTTAAGATGATAATATCAATATCCGGGAAGCCCGGCTCGGGAAAGAGTTCTGTGGGAAAGATTATTGCAGAAAAGCTTAACATGAAATATTATGATATGGGGCATTTCAGAAGGCAGATTGCAAAAAAAAAGGGAATAACAATAAACGAGCTTAACAAAATAGGGGAGAAAGATTTCTCAACAGACAAGGAAGCAGATGACTTTATAGTGGAAAAGGCAAAACAAGAAGATAATTTTGTAATAGTCAGCAGGACTGCATTTCATTTCATTCCAAAGTCATTCAAGGTTTTCGTTGATGTTGATGTTGATGAAGGGGCAAAGAGAATATTCAAACACAGCAGGGAGCAGGAAAGATACAAGGATTTTCATCACACCAAGGAATCGGTAGACAAAAGGGATTTGTGCGACACCAGAAGATACAAAAAATACTACAGCATTGCTGTGTT
>JAQTRH010000002.1 GCA_028711925.1 Candidatus Nanoarchaeia archaeon
TTAAATCTTACAATTATATTGAATTTGTTTTCTCCCTGCCTTAATATTCTTGAGTTCAGGTTTATGTTGATTTTCTGGCTTTCTTTCAGCTCATGAACAGGCCACTCATTTGAAAAAGAATTTTGTGTTATCATAACATTTACATCCTTAGGCGTTGAATAAGAGGTTTTGTTTACGAAAAAACTTATCTCATAATCCTGCTTGTATTTAACTTCTTTTGGGTAGCTTATGTTTATTATCTCAATTTTCGGCGGGTCCATAACCTCATAGCTTAAATATTCTGTTCTTGATACATCGCTGCTTTTTGCGCTTATTTTTGCCTGCTGCCTTCCGATTCCATAAACATTGTCTGAAAAAATCACTGTTTTTTCCTGCGCAATACCTATATTAATTGTCTTGCAGTTTTCATCACAGCAAACATTCACCTTCTCCAGGATGACATTTCCAGTGTTCTTTACATAGCAGTCTATCTTTCTTTCATCATTAGTATAATACTCTTCCTTATCTAAATTGCAGCTAATCTCAAGATTTCTTGAATAAACCTTTTCATCTTCTTCAATCATGCCTTCAAGGGCATCCTCAATCTCTTTTTTTGATATAATCAATTCATTTGACTTAGAGATGAATGTTGATGTTGATGAAGAGTTCATTGAGTCATAAACACTTATGGGAATAGTGTAAACATAATTTCTTCTTAAGTCATCTGTGAGTTCTAAAATCCAATACATTTTTTTTGTTTCGTAAGGATTAAGAACAAAACTCTTGCTTTTTTCCTGTTCAACATAGATTTCAGAAGGCGCAGAAAGAAATATTCTTGCAGGAACATAATAATCTTTTAAGTTTTCAACGCTTGCCTCAATAATGTTATAAGAGCCAAATCCTATATTATCCTCAAAAAATTTTGTTTTAATGCTGACCATCGCACTTTTTTCACCAAAATAATCAATCACTTTTGCATTTACATCAAGCTTTTCTGCCTCTATTTCAAAATTTCTTCCCTTCCATTCATAGCTTGTTGATAACTCCCTGGAATCAAAGGATGTTTTCATCTTTACATGTGTTGGATTTATCATCCCAAACTCTTTGTAGGTTACATCAAAAGGAACCCATCCATAGCCAGGAAAGTAAACATCTGCCCATGCATGGTTTCCAAAGCCCTCTAACTCAGGAATATTTGAGTAGGCTATTCCTGATACATACCTTGCAGGAATCTTAACAGCCCTGCACAAGGATATAAACAAGGCGGATATCTCATCGCATGTTCCAACCTTGTTTTTTAAGACCCATGATGACTTTTCTGTTGTATCTCCGTATTTTAAGTCATATTCCACATTCTCACTGACCCATTCAGCTATTTTATGCACTGCAATATACAAATCATCTTCTCCCTGCACTATTTCAGATGCAAGCATAACTATTTCATCATTTATATCAAAATTTTCAGATGGTTCAGTATAAAGAGAGTATTCTTCATCTAAAGATTTTATTGGAAAATCAATCTTCTTTTTTATTTCCATTATCTTATTTTCTGTTTGTATGCTATAATCCAAAGAAAATTTAAGGGTTTTATAATTTCCGTCTTCCCAATAAAATTCCATAAAATTCTCTTTTTTCATTGAGTCAGGGTTTGTTTCAAACCTTAATAGCTTCTGCTGGAAATCATCTTGAGGAAAAAAAGAAATTTTTGCCTTTATATAATCAACATAATAGTTTGGGCTTTCAGGAACAATCTTTATGGTTGAGGATATTGTTAAATCAATGGTCATCTTCTCGCTTTTGTATATCCATGAGTCATCATCAGCATAGCAGAAAGGAAAAACAAGCAAAAGCAAAATCAAGTACAGAATAATCTTCTTTTTCATTCTTTTTAATTATAAATCTCTTATTTTAATAACTTTTCTTTTTCAAGAAAAAAATACGCCGAGGGGGGGACTTTCACCAACCTTTGCATGGCTTTAAGCTAACTTCGATATTTATATGCGAACGAAGTGAGCGCGTCTGGCTTTATGCCAGACCTGCGTGCCAGCTTAGCAAGAAGCTGTTTTGAACCCCCGTGCCCCGAAGGACAAAGGATTAGCAATCCTTCGCAATGGCCAGGCTATGCGACCTCGGCGTAAAATCCATAGAGGCCATTTCTCTTCCAGAACAGCTATTTATTTAAATGTTTTGTGTTTTTTGTTTAGTATATCTCATAAATTTTTTTAGGTTATTCTTTTAGGCAAATCCAACTGTATTTATATAAAAATCCTGGCTGATTTGGCTTATAAACCAACAATAGAGTAAAATTTATATAATCAAGTGTTATTTTATGCTGTAATGTTAAAAAAAAGAGGCCAGGCAGCAGTTGAGTACCTTTTAGTGGGTGCTCTTTTGGTATTAGTGATTTTGCCTACAATCTACTTTTTTTATTCTTATTCACATTCTTCACAAGAGGAAATAAAGAAAGGGCAAATAACAAAGGTAGGAAATGACCTTGTTGATATTACAGAGCAGGTTTACTATCTTGGTTATCCATCCAAGGTCACAGTTGAGTCAACCATGCCTGAAGGAATTGTAGGAATTGAAGTATGGGAAAATAATGAATTAGTTTTTTTTCTTGAAGACGGCTCTCAGATTCCTTTCCAATCAAATGTAAATATAACCTCAAATAGAAAATGTACTGGAATATGTAAAAGTAACTTTACAAGTGAATTTTATTCACCAGGATTAAAAAGAATAGTAATTGAGGCAAAACAAGACTATGTTTTGATAAGAGGAGAGGGAGATGAGCCCTCAGTTTATTGTTCTACAGGAGAAACAAAACTATGCCTTAACCAAGAAGGTGTTTGCGAAGGTTCATATCAGGAATGCACTATTGAAGGATTATGGCCAGGATGCACAGCATCAACTTATTTTGATTGGGGAGGGGGCGATGGTAAAGATGATTACTCTGAAACAGAAATATGCGATGATGGGCTTGATAATAACTGCAATGGACTTACAGACTGCGAGGATAATGATTGTTTGTCTTCTCCATATTGCCTAGTTTGCAGGTTTAGCTTTGATGAAGATTCATGCGAATCTGCTGGGTGTAAGTGGTGTAATCAGTGCTCCAATAATAGACTAAATAAATGGGGAGAAGCAAAATGCATTGATATAGACTCAGATTGTGGATATCTTTGTGTTGAAGGAGAATGCGAAGCAGATTGCGAAGAAAATTCTTATATCTTATGTGGAACAGACGAAGGAGAATGCGAAGCTGGAGAAGAGGAAATATTTTGTATAGACTGTAAAAAGGTTTTTTCAGGAGTATGTGAAGGTGCAGTTAATCCACAGCCAGAAATATGTGATGATGGGCTTGACAACAACTGCAATGGACTTATAGACTGTGAGGATTCTGATTGTTTATCAGACTTATCATGCATTTGTGCTGGAAATACTGATTCAAGCTCATGCACATCTGCTGGGTGTCACTGGTGCGCAGAATGCAAGGATCTTCGTATATTTGATGGATCTGCAAATTGCGTACCATTAGAGGAAGATTGCTCGTATGGCAATTGTAATATGATTACATGCGGAGCAGAATGTGATGGGCAAGGGTATTATTATGATGAAAAATGCGGACCTGAAAATGAGACAGGAGAATGCAAATTTGGCGTTCAAGAGATACACTGTGAAGATTGTTTATTGGTTGGAAAGGAGTGTGTTGGCGCAGTTAATCCACAGCCAGAAATATGTGATGATGGTTTGGATAATGACTGTGATGAAGAGTCAGACTATGACAACCAGGATGGAAGACATGGAGATAATGATTGTCCAGTTGCTGTAACAGCAATATCTGTTTCAGATTCAAATCCAGTAGAACATACAACTATAGAAGTCAGCTGCACATCAAGCGTTGCTAATGTTACCAGTATCAAGGCTTCAGTTGGAGGTGTTGCTTGCTCATACAACAGTTGGTCTGGCAACATAATCAAGTTTAACTGTAATGTTGGCAGTTCCGGAACAAAAACAGCGCTCTGCTCTGTTGATACAACAAAATCGTATAAAGCTGGGTCTGATCAAGATACTACTATTATAGTTAGTAAATCTGATTGTTCTGGTTATTCAACCAGTTCAACTTGTGAAGTAGACCCAAGGTGTGATTGGTGTGCTGAATGCAGTGGAACTAAATACAGCTGGGGTGTAAGTAGATGCGTAACTATGGGCTCCTGCGAGTATTTATGCTCTAAAGGCAACTGCGGCGCTCTTTGTGATGAAACACAGGGCCCTACAACACAGGATTATCATTACCAATCAGGAGTTGAATCGCCAACACAACAAGAGGATTGTTATTTCAGAGATTATTCATGTACTGAAGATTGCGGCGAAATATATTCTGATGACTTCAAGTATTCCTGTGGGGTATGTAAATATATTGATTCAACTAATTGTATTGAAACAACACTAGGCAGCTGCACTAATTACAATTATGGAGTATCTTGCGGAGAGAACATGATATGTGACGGCAATGGGAATTGCATACCCCTTTGTACAGACAATGACGGAGATCATTATTATGTTCAGCCAAGCGGGTGCCAAGAACAACCAGGATTCTTAGGGCATAATGACTGCTGCGATTCAGACATTAGGGTATATCCTGGCCAAACACAATACTTCACAACCCCAAATAATTGCGGAAACTATGATTACAATTGCGATGGATCAGAAACTAAAAATACTAATTGTGATAAAAGAACTGCTACAACAAGCGGGGATATTACCTGCAGAAATTCTGCTTGTAGTAGCACTTACACACGCTACAATACATGTTCAACAAATTCAGCTGGAACAGCCTCATGTGGAGAAAGTCATTCATACTGGAGTTGTTATAGTGAAGGTTGTTATGGTTACGGTACATATAGTGAATGTATACTAATAGCAAACCCAGTTTATAGAAGTAGTTCATCTGCTAGAACATGCGGTTGCAGATAAAAAAGTAAACTAATTATTATTTCTTAAATCTTTTTAAAATCCCAAGAAAAAGTTTCTCAAACTTTTTATTGTAGATAACAGCAGGTTTTAACTCCACCAAGGCCCTGACAAAATCCTTATCATAAGGGATCTTTCCCAGTATTTTTATCTTGTTCTTAATTGCAAAATCCTCTATTTTTTTTGTGAACTCCTTGTTTAAGTCATGCCTGTTTATTACTAATCCAAAAGGAATATTGAAATGGTTTACCACTTTTAGGCCTCTTTCCAAGTCAGACAAAGCGCTTGGAGTCGGCTCTGTTACTGCAATCACATAATCTGAGCCGTTTAATGACGCAATTACAGGGCATCCAATTCCTGCAGCAGAATCAATAAGGATTAGTTCAGCATTCTGTTTTCTTGCAATTTCATTAGCTCTTCTTTTCACTTCCATCACTATTCTTCCAGAGCCAGACTCGCCCATCTTTAGCTGGCCGGAAACAATACTAAATCCATATTTTGTTTTCCCGATGCTTATCTCTGCGTTTTCAACCTTTCTTAATCTTATTGCATTTTCAGGACAGACTATCTTGCATGTTCCGCATCCCTCGCACAACAATTCATCAAAAACAGGAATGTTTTTATTATTATTCCATTTGATTGCATTAAAGCTGCATGAATTAAGGCATTTTCTGCATCCATTACATTTTTTTTCAATTAAGTCTGCCTTTTCGCTTGCTCTTATTTTAACAGAAGACGAATAATCCTTCTCTCTTAATCCTAAGCTTAGGCCAAGATTAGGGGCATCAACATCACAGTCTGCAACAACAATCTTTTTTTCTCTTGCCAGCATTACAGCCAAAGATGATGAAACTGTTGTCTTTCCTGTTCCTCCCTTTCCTGAAAAAATTGTTATTGTCTTCATTTTATGTTTTTGTTTATTGAACCATCGGGCATCATATTATCCGGATGATATTTTCCTTCTTCCTCATATTTGTATCTTTTGCAATTCATCCAGTTTTTTTCAGTTGAACAATATTCTTTCTTCCATTTATCTGTTATCTTTCCTTGTTTTTCCAATCTCCTTAGAGGGCATATCTTTAACCATTTGCAGGGCATTTATTCACCTAATATTTTTTTCAAAACCAAAAAATCTTCCTTTAAAGTGTCTTTCATATTTGCATTGTATGTTGCAACAGCAGGATGATATAATGGAACTATTTTTATTACATTAAACAAAGTGCTTACATTAAATACCTGGCCATGAATTTTACTTATTCCTTGTATTTTATCCTTTAAATTAAACTTTTCCATTATATAAGCAGTTGAAAAATTACCCAAGGTTCCTATTATCTTTGGATTTAATATTTTTATTTGGTTATCAAGGAATGGAGAGAAATGGTTTATTTCCTCTTTTGTTGGGTTTCTGTTGTTTGGCGGCCTCATCTTAACAACATTTGTTATAAAGATATCCTCCCTTTTAAGGCCTGCATTATTTAAAATTTCATCCAATATCTTTCCAGCAGCCCCACAGAAAGGTTTTCCTGTGATTGATTCATTATACCCTGGAGCTTCACCTATAAGCATTATCTCTGCATTTAAAGAGCCCTCACCAAAAACAGGAAAAGTTCCTTGTTTATACAAAGGATGCTTTTTGCAAAACTCATCACATTCTTTTTTTAGTTTTTCAATCTCATCTTGTTTTTCCATTTTTCAAATCTTCAGCTAATTTTTTTATACTTTTGTGGCTTACTGGCTCTCCTTTTGAGTATGATTCCATTATTGACTTTTCATAAGGTATTTCAACAGCAATTTTTATCTTAAACTTATTTGCTATTCTTTCAATAAGTTTTTTTTCACCAACATCTGATTTATTTAAAACAATTTTACATGGAATCTTCAATATTTTCAATAATTCTAAAATTAATTTAAGGTCATGCTCTCCCAATGGAGTCGGCTCTGTGACTGCAAAGGCAATATCGCATTGCTCCAATGCAGCTATGACATCACAATGAGTTCCTGCAGCAGTATCAACCAGAATAAAATCATACTTTTTGTTTTTTGATTTAATATAATCATTTAAAGCATTTATAACAAATTCAGATGAAGGTTGGTTTGGCTGAAGCTCTGCTGACAAAAAATCAATATTTCCTTTTTTCCCTTCATATATTGAGCCAACTTTCTTTTTATCTTTTCCTATTGCCTTTACAGGGCATGCAAACATGCAGGCTTTGCATCCGTTGCACTGCTCTGGTATAAATATAGGATAATTTCCCTTTACAAAAACAATAGCATGCTGCTTGCAGACCAAAGAACATTTACCGCATTTAATGCATTTTTTGAAATCCCATTTTGGTATTAACTGAAAAACATTTTTTATTTTTTTTCTTTTAATTGAAAGAATTAAATGGTCATTCGGGCAGTCAGCATCTGCATCTATTAAAAGAACTTTATTTTTCTTTCCAAGTTCTATTGCAAGTGATGTCGCTACAGTGCTTTTTCCTGTTCCTCCCTTCCCGCCGGTTATAGCTATTTTCATATACCCTCTTTTAATGCCCGCAGCTTTCTTCTAAATCCTGTATTTTGTCAAGGTTGTCTATTACTTCTTTAATTGTTTTAAATGGCCCTGTCTTTAACTTAATATCAAGATTTTTGCATTTCTCCATTGCTCTCATTCCCATTCCAAAGCAATATATTGCATCAACATCATGGCCTTCCAAAGATTCAACTGGGGCGCATCCCTCAATATTTTTAACATCAATGAAACTTAATTCATCTTTTTCTGAATCATAAACTCCTAAATACTGCACATGGCCAAAATGTTCTGCTATCTCTGACTGTTTTCCCTTATTATCAAATATTGGCATCGCGATTCTCATTCTTTCCTCCTTGTTGGAATTTTAAGCTTTTCCAGCTTTTTCTCATTGAAATTCTTTAAAACAGTTTTTACTTTTTTTCCTTTTGTTTTATATATTTCAACAAGATTATCCCTTAAAGTGTGAAATGATATTTCACCCATCTCCTGGGTTATCAATGCATCTATGTTTTCCTTTAAGACAAATCTTGCTGCTGATAACCCTGCCCTTATTTCTTTCTTCTTGAAGGGATTTTTCTTGAAATAATACGAATCTATGTTTTTTTTATTAACATCAATAAAAATAAACTTTTCAGCCCTTCCAAAATGGTTGATTACATCTGATTCAAGGCCGTTCTCATTTTTTATTGGGATTGCAATCCTTTGCTTTTCAGTTTTAAATGGCTCTATATGGATAGTGAAAGACTCAACCTCTTTTATGTTTTTCTGGATTTTTTCCTCTATCCTGTCTGCGACCTCATGGGCCCTTTCAACATCAACAAATTTCTTTACCTTTACATGGCCATCACCGAATATGAAAGGCCCTGCTGCCCTTAACCTTATATGCTTTACATCCTCTACTCCATTTATTGAAATTATTATTTTTTTTATTTTTTTCTCTGTTTCAGTGCTTGGACAAACGTCCATCAAGGCAAATATAGCATCCTTTGCTGTTATAACCCCTATTCTTAAAACAATAATAGATATTATTATTGAAAGTATACCCTCAATGTAAGGGATATTTTTTAACAGTATAACCACAAAGATAATTATTGAAACAAAGAAATCTTTTAATCGGTCTTTTCCACTTGCTATCAAACTCTGTATATTTAGTTCATTGCCTTTTTTCTTTAAGTATAATGAGATAATTAAAGAAATTACTGCTGAGAGAGCAACAACTGCAAATGCAACAAAACCATAATCTGTTTTTGTTGGAGAGATTAATCTTTCATAACTGCTTATAAGAAGATTTATTGCTGCATAAACTATTAACCCTCCAATAAATAAAGATGCAATGCTCTCTGCCTTATAATAGCCATATGGAAACTTCTCATCCGGCTTTTTTTGTGCTATCTTTAATCCAAAAAAAGATGCAAAACTCGATGCAATATCTGTTGCTGATTCAAGCGCATCTGCAATCAAAACAACGCTTCCAGAGATAAAGCCAACAATTCCTTTGATTAATGCAAGAAAAAAAGAAACAAAGCTGGACAATATTGATATTCTCTCTCCCCTTTTTAAAATCTCATTTCTTTCCATTTTATGTCCTGTCTTTTTTAAAAAACAAAAGAGTGATTAAAAAAACAACTAGGATAACTATCCAAAATGTTGTTATGTTATACAAAGAAAATGCAAAAAATCCAATGTTCAGGATTAGCACTGCTGCAAGGAATATTGCTATCACCTTTCTTGCTTTTAGTGCATTAATATTTTTGTTCATTAATTAAATCCTCTTCTAAATCTGCCTTTTGCAACGCCCATCATTCCGGGGCTTTTTAACTCTTCAAGCTCTCCCTTTATGAAAAGCTCTGCATCTTCCTTTACAGTCTTGCCTTTTGATTTATATTTTTTTATGTTTAACTGGCTTAAAATATCAAATGCTCTCGGCCCAAATGAATTGGATATAACTGCATCAACTTTTTCATTTCCCATTGTTTGGGCAGACATCACTCCTGCTCCGCCCGGCTGCATTACAGCATCATTTTTTATTGCCTTTGTATTTTTTATCTCATTGTTCTCAATATCCAAAATAATAAAATAATCACACCTGCCAAAGAAAGGGCTTGGCTGGCTTTCAATACTGTTTTTTGTTGAGCTTACTGCTATTTTCATTTTATACCTCCGATAATTTTTCAACAATTAATCCTTGTGCTATGGATGTAAAAACCATTACTATTATTAAAATTATTGTATATTGAATCCCAAAGTAAACTATCAGCAAGGGAACCAAGGCCGGCTTTATTGCGGTGCTGTAAAGAAATGCAGCAATAAATCTTTTTTTAATTCCTCTGTTTTGAAAATCCTTTAGCAAAGGATACCACATAAATATTGGGCCGGTTGATATTAACCCAGCTCCTATTGACAAAATCCATGTTTTTACGCCAGTGTATTTTTCCAGATTTTTAGTGAAATAATCCTTATTCATAAAATAGGTTGTTATAACCATCAATGCAAAAACAAGGAAAAGCACAGGGAGGATATTGCCAATCATTGACAAAAAAAAATTTATTGATAAAATAAACGAATCTCTGTCTAAAACTCCAATTGCAATATAAACAATTAAGACAAGAAACAAAAATATCCATCCGCTGTTTTTCTTTTTCATAATGCCCCCGCAATTAATACAGTTGCTATTGCCACTATTACTGCAAAAAAGAAAGCAGTTATATTTCTTGTAATTGCAAATCTTTTTCCAAGTGTCATTGATTCAGCAGGCAGCTGAACTATCCCAACTGTAACCCATGCAACTAAAAATGCAGTAACTGCAACCAGGCTTATTCCCTGCTTTAACATTTCCCCTCCAATAAGATAACTTATTATTGGGCTTCCTGCAAGAATACTTCCAACAGCACTTCCTATAAAAGGGTCAATTAGAATGTTATTCTTAAACACAGTTGAATAAAAAGTTTTTGGGATAAGGATATTTGCAAGACTGACAAGAAGCATAACACCAAACAAAATAGGCAATGTCTGGTAAATTGACTTTGCTGATTTTATCAATGAATCTTTTAATCTGTTCATTTAACCTCACATATTTTTTCAATTTTATCAGCTATCGGGCTAAATAATTCTTTTATTCTAAAGGGATTACCATCATCACCTGATTTTCTTATTTCTGCATCTAATCTTATTCTTCCAATAAAAGGGATATTTTGATCCTTTGCTGTTTCTTCAACACCTCCCTCCCCAAATATCTCTCCAGACATGTTTTCAATCAGGCCTATTATTGGAATCTTTAATTTTTTTGAGAAATCAATGGATTTTATTCCGTCTAAAAGTGAAACTTCCTGGGGTGTTGAAACTATCACTGTTCCTGTTATATCTTTTAATAACTGCGCTATACTTAAGGGTTCATCTCCAGTCCCTGGAGGCAGATCAACTACAAGGTAGTCTAATTCTCCCCATTCAACATCATCAAGAAACTGTTTTATTATGTTGTGCTTCATTGGCCCTCTCCATATACCTGCATTCTGTTTTTTAAGAAGAAAGGCCATAGACATAACTTTTAAATTATCATTATACTTTATTGGGATCATTTTATTATCCTGGGTTTCTAATTTTTTATCGTCAAGTTTTAGCATTTTTGGGGTGTTTGGGCCATGTATATCTGCATCCAACAAACCAACCTTAAACCCTTTTTCTGACAAAGCATAAGCTAAGTTTACAGCTATAGTTGTTTTTCCAACGCCCCCTTTTCCACTCATAATTAATATCTTATTTTTTATATTGTCCATCTTTTACATCTTCTATTTATATAAAAAATAAAAAAAATCACTGTTGCTTGTCTTCAAGCTCATTTATCCTTTTCTTTATTGTGTCTAATTCCTGGCTTAATGCTTTCTGCTCTTCCTCTATTGCTTTTGAGTCTTCATTTAGCATCGAAAGCTCTTGCTCTTTTGTTGGCTGCGCTGGCTGTTGTACTGGTACGACTCTTTCCACTGGCGCAAAATCAAGTGTTCTCCATCTGAATCCTCTTCCAAAGCCGCGGCCAAATCCTCTTCCAAAAAATCTTCTTGGTCCCGGACTTGCATATCCTGGGTTGTTGTATCCTGAGCAAAAGCCCATTCTTCTTCCTGTCATTGACCCTTGTCCTAATGGTCCTGTTCTGTCTCCTCCTGGCATTTTATTTACCTCCACAATTTTTATGTATTTACCCTCTTACCATTCTGGCATTGCATTTAGGGCATGTTAATTCAGAGCATGGCGCTCCTGGCCTTTTTGCTTCTTTGTAACCGCAGCTTGGGCAAACACAGTTTGCTGGCGGCATTCCGCGGCCCCGCCCTGCTCTACCTCCACCTCTTCGGCCTGTGAAAGGCCCTTGTCCTAATGGTCCTGTTTGGTCTCCTCCTGGCATTTTATAGTTACCTCCTTGGATTTTTATGGCCTTGCCGTTTATTATTGCATCAGAAACCTTTTCCCTTGCTCTTTTTAAAGTGCGCTGGAATGTTGACTGATGGATGTTCATCTTTTTTGCTGCTTGCACTTGGTCCAGCTTCTCTAAATCTTTTAATCTTAAGGTTTCAGCCTCATCCACTGTCAAAATTACTTCATTTAATTCTGTTAATGGAACTGCCCTTGGCTTAAAGTAATGAAAATTCGGGTTTCTCCATATATGTCTGCATTTAAATGGTCTGGCCATATTATGCATATATATGCATAATTACTATATAAATCTTTTGGTTTTTGTTTATAAAGTAATTTGGAAATTAATTTTTAGTTGATTCAAACTTTTGTTAATCCTTTATACAATTATTTAAACAATGCCTTAGCAAAAGAAATAATGTGCTTTAAACCGATTTTTGAGTGACCCTTTTTTCTTGCCCCAAAAACATAATAAACATTTTTTATCTTTGCTTTTCTTTCAGTGTTTTTTAGTATGTCAAAAAGAACCTTATAGCCATACATTTCAAATTTTTCTTGTTTGATATTTGTTATTTTTTCTCTTTTTATTCCAAAAAATCCAGAGAGAATATCCCTGCATTTTGCTCCATTGATAAATAATCTTGCTTTTCCTAAAATCATTGCTGTCTTTGAGATTATTTTTCTGCTAAATGGCCAGTAAAAAACCTTTTCTCTTGCTCCCACAACAATATTATAACCTTTTCTTAATTCTTTAACTATTTCTTTTATTTTTTCAGGAGGGTGCTGCAAATCCCCATCAATTACAACAACATATTCTGTTTTTGTTTTTTTTGCAGCATCGTAAACACTTGCAGTAAGGCCATGAATTCTTTCTTTTGAACGGTCTAAAATCATTATATTTTTATTTTTTTTAGATTGGCTTTTTACAATTTCCTGAGTTTTGTCTTTTGAGCCATCATCAGAAACAATTATCTTGATTCCATTATAATTCTTTGTAATGAGATTTAAAAGCTCTGTTATGTTTTCCTCTTCATTTAAAGTAGGGATTATTACTGTTGTGTCTTTGTATTCTTCCATTTTATTTTTTTAACTTTTTAAAGTAGATAAAGGCATTGAAGGCTATCAATGCTACCACAAGGAATATCAGTATGTATATTGCCTTCATTATTTCAGGGCTTTCACTTTCCTTTACTCCAATAACTTGTCCTGCTAATGATGCCCTTATCTTGTCATAGTCAACCATTATATCAAAGATTTTTTCAGTTTTTCTTCCAAGGTAATTCAATTCAACATTAAGTTTGTATGATCCAGGGATTACTTTTGCAGTATCCCAGTATGCGTTAAGCTCTTGGCTGTTAAAAGATGGAATATCTACAGAGGCTGTTTTAAACTGGGTGTAGGTTTTTCCTTTTTCATCTTTAACAGATGTTTCAGCAAAAACATTTGGGATATTTTCATTCCAGTTGTTTTCAACTATTATGTCAAATTTTGCTATTCCTCCCAGCGTGAAACTATCAACTGTTATTGAAAGAATATCCAGGGATAAGGTTCCCACTGTGAATGGCTTTTCATCCTGCGTGTTTAAGTTGTCATACATCAGTGTTGCGACTGCCCTGTAATTTCCTGAATTAACATTCGGAACCCAGTTTGCTATCAGTATATCTTTTTCTTTTGAGTTGATTGAAACTTTGTTGCTTGTTACTGTTGCCACTTTGTTATTTGAAGGGTCGTAAATGTTTATTATTGCGTATGCTTCAATTATATCTTCTGTTCCAAGGTTTCTTACCTCAACTGCAAAGTTTGACTGCTCGTTCTGCTTGAAATTTGTTACAAAAAGTTTTATCTCTGCGTATTTTCCTTTGTAAGGAACATTCACCCTGAGTTTTGAAACAACAGCAAGATTTGCTGAAACACTTGTTTCTCCCTTGCTTCCTTTTGGTATTTCTCTTGCTATAATATTTGCTTCAAGAACACCTTTATTTTCAAAGTTTTGAGGAAGTTTTAGATTATAGCTTACTATCTTGAATTCCTCATCTTTTGAAATGCTTACACTTGGGTTGTTTATTGTTATATACTCTGAAAGCTCACCCTCTGCATATATCACAACATCAACATCTTTACCAACATTGTTTATTATTTTCAGCTGGACATTTTTTTCAAGATTTGGCTGAAACACAACATCATAGTGGCTCGGAGCTATCCCTAATGCATAAGTTTGATTAGCAAAAAGTGCAATCAATATAAATATTAAGATTATTTTTATTTTCATTATTGCTCCTCACCATAAAAGGTTATGTTTGCTATTTTTGATGTTGGCGGTTCGTCTGACGGGACTTCAACCCTTATATCAATCCTTGCTAAATCGTTTTCATCATTCCTCTTTAATGTGTCAATTATTTTTTTGAATATATCTGACATATCTGCCCATGATGTTTGTGATTCTTCCCAATTAAATGAATTTTCTTCTGTTGAGTTAGCAGCCTTGAATTGGAAATATGAGGTGTTGAGATGTGCAGATGAGCTTGACCATAAAGAAGTTGATTTTATTGATACATTAACATCTATATTTCCGTCATTTTCAAGAAGCAAAGGTTGAGGGTTATCATTTGTTGTGTCGTTAATCTCAAGAATTTCCATCGCTCCAAAGTTTATAGAGTCTTCTCTTAACACCAAGGAGATAGAAGGAACCAGCGTGAAGTTCCATGTTTCTGACCATTCTCCGTATCCGTCTGAATCATTGGCTCTTACTCTCCAATAGTATGTTGCGAATTCAAGTTCTGATGGCTGGATGTAATAATTATTGGTTATTCCTGTTTCATTTATTGTGTTGTCACTCATTTCTTCTGTTAAGCTTACATGGAGATGATAGGTTATACTGTCATTATCCTCATCTATGGCTTCTGTCCAGTTGAATTTTGGAGTCCTGTTTAAAAATAAGCTGTCGTTGTTTTCTGGATATGACAAGTTTACTGCTGATGGCAGGCTGTTCAACACAGTTGCTTCTGTTGTATTATACTTTGTCGTGTTTTCAGTCGCATCTCCAGCCCAGAACTCTGCAATTAAGGTAGCTCCTTTGCCAAAGCCTGAGCTGCTTAGGTTTGCAACATTAGTGTTTACATTGTCTGATACAACCAAGGAATGTTCTGAGCCAGATGCTGTTCCATTCACATAAAACTGAGTGTAAGCAGTTAAGATATCGCCAGCATCAGGGTCAGTAACAGTTAAATTTAGTATCCAGTCAGTGTTTGTATAAACATTATCTGGCTTTGTTGTGTTTGCTATGATTGTAGGAGGGGTGTTTGCTGCCGTGATATTGCAGCATATTTTTGTTGCGTAATCAGTACAATTTCCAACATGGGCATTTGTGCTGCCTGATACAGAAGCAATGCATGTATCATAATTATCGCAACTTGTCTCATAGCTGCAATTAAACAAACCGTCACTGCTGCTTATGCATACACTAAAATCATTATAATTAGACTCATTATTTAATTCCACATGGGCATTTGTCTGGTTGGAAAGGTGCAATAGTGTAAAGTATTCTCCTGCGCAGCTTGTCCCAACATCTAACCCAGTTGTGTCATTGCAGCATACTTCATATACATAGTTTGAGTTATTGTTTAATTCAGCATGAGCATTTGTCTGGTTTGAGATATGAAATATATCAGTATTATTACAGTTTGTAACAACCTCACATAATAGTGCTGTGTCTACAACATAAGAGGAAATAAAAAATATTAAGATGAAAAAAATAAAAAATCCTAGAGCACCTCCTCTTTTATTCAAAGCTATTCTCTTTTCTTTAATCTTTGTTTGTCTTTCTAACATCTTTGTTAATCTTGTCCTTGTTTAGCTTCCAAGGCGTATTATCACATCACCTCCTGAGTGGATGTAGCCAGTTTCGTTTATCTTTATGTTTCCGTTAACCTCTAAAGTATCTGTTGGTTCGGTTGTGTTGATGCCGACGTTGCCCATAGTTAAAATTTTGTCTTCAGCGTATAGCAATTTATTAATAGAAGATTTTCGGTTGGAAACCATTTTAAAATCATCAATTTTAACTGTAAACTCTGCATTATTACCCGTACTTTTGAAAAACATCCTAAAGTGATCAACTCCAGTAGACCAATCAACAAAATCCTGTTCAGCATCTCCCATTCTTAAAATTATTTTATTCCAACCGTTTGAGAGAGAGGGAAGATCATCGCTCTTCCAATAATATTCTGATGTGTCCTGGGTATTCCCCAATTCAATTTCACCAAGGACGAATAAAGAAGCATTGCTAAGGTATAACCAAAATTCAAAGAAATCATTATCATTGGAAAAATCAGTAAGATCTCCAAAATCATTAGTTGACATAAAAAAAGCCCAATCAGAGGTACTAGCAGGATAATTTCCAGTTAAACTTGCCGAACCCTCTTTCTTATTTGAGGTATCTTTGGTAAATCCAGTTAACTCTAAATATCCTCCCCAATTATTTGTATTATCTGCCGAATTTAATGACTTTTCAGATAAATAAGAGCCGTAAACAGAATTGTAAGAAGATACTTTAATATTGCCTAAAACATCCAATTTTTCCTCAGGCGTCTCCGTCCCTATGCCTACGTTGCCTGTACTCTGATTGACATACATCAAAACAGCATCATTTGACTGTTTAGTTACCTTAAAGCTACCATTAACTTCCAATTGACTGTCTGGTGAAGTTGTTCCGATGCCTACATTTCCGCTTGAACGGACTGTGAAAAGAGCAGGGTCTGAAGTAAGATTCCCCAAATAGGTTTTTTTAATCACTTGAAATGCATTGTTACTATTTTCATACATCCACACAATAGGTGAAATTTGGTCTGATGCTGCTACTATACCAAATCCTCCTCCCGGTTCACCGGAATCAACCTGCTGGTTTCCCATGATCTCAAGCACGTTTCCATTTATACTACCTATAGTCCTGTTGTAACCTCTGTAATAACCAGACCTTATTGTTACACCATTATTGGCAGAACCTGACCCTACGACATCTAATTTTGTGACTGGGGTTTCCGTGCCTATTCCAACATCCCCATCTAACTGAATCATCATAACACTTGTATCAGAATCATCATTGTAAAATTGCCATCCTTCCTGAGAATTACCAGAATCAAGATTGAACCTTAAACTTCTGGCATCTCCGTTGACATTTACTTCAGGTATTAGCGAAGCAACACCCAATGATCCTAAAATTATCCTGTTACCATTGCTGCTTCCATTGACATACAAAGTTCCGCCGATGTTTGTCTGCCCGTCTCCGTCGCTGTCAATTGTCAGTGCCTGGTCTGTTGTTGCGCCTCGGTCTGCTACATTATCAAGTGTATCTGTTCCGCCAGCTGTTGGCCAACCCGTCTTGCAATCCCCATCCAAACAGATTTCAGGCGAATATAGTTTTGCAGATGCCCCTGAAACATTAACACTTCCATTAACATCCAGCTTTTGTGTTGGTGATAATGTGCCAATACCCACATTACCAGTTGTTTCTACTGCAATCGCAACTGAACCATCTGCACCAATCTTAAGTTTTTGTGAGTCATTTTGATCAAGTGTAAATGCCCAATCAACATCACTTTTTTCATCACGTAAGTAGAACGAAGCATTTTGACCAGTTTCATCATCACCACTAGTTATTCTCAAATAAGTCTCTATTCCTGGTCCAATACCAAACTCTGAACGTACAATGCTATCACCACTTAAGATCCTAAACCTTTTATCATTGTTAGTTGATTTTAGGTCTAAACTTGTATCTGCTCCAGAACCTCCTGCAGTAAAAATCCAAGGTCTTTCAGAGTTAAACTTTAAAAAATCTTGATTGGTTCCACTCCCTAAGGTTAATAGAGTATCCGGCGTAGTTGTATTAATCCCAACATTACCATCTTCAGTTACATACAAAGTGTTGTTAATAGATGCATTGCCATTAACACTCAACTTCTCTGTTGGTGATGTTGTGCCTATGCCAACATTGCCTCCACTTGGGTTCAAAAGTAAATACATGGGATCAGTTCCCCATTTCGCAGCTTGTATATATCCATATTCACTAAAACCATTGCCTCCCATTTCCAAATAATAACCATCAGGATCATCACTGCTTTCCAGCCTCAACTGCACAGAGTCAGATAAGAGACCATCCCCAGAACCATTAATATGCAATAACTGGCTTGGGCTTGTTGTCCCAATTCCGACATTACCATCAAGTATATTCACATAATCACCATTATCATCAAAAACAATCCTTCCTTTTGAATCTCCTAAACCAATCCACCCATCATCTATTACCCTAATAAACCCTCCATCACTTATGCCATACCATCCAAGGTTAATACCCGCTATATAACTATCACCCCAAAATTGACCGACTGCACCTAATCCTCCGACACGATTTGTATACGGAGCGATTGTACCATTTACAACAAGTGTTTGGTTTGGTTCAGTTGTCCCAATTCCTAAACTTTCATTTATGAATAAGTAATTTTGGAAAGTGAAATTTCCTGTGTCAAATGTTCCTGCTGTTACCTGGTCTGCCGGATGCCAGACAGTTCCTGCTGCCTGAACTTGCGGGATGATTAATGAAGCTGTTGATAAAATCAGCATAATCATTATTGCAAAGCTTGCATTCATTTTCCTGAAAATCCTGAAAAAGTCTAGAGCTGGCGCTAGGTTGAAGGTTGAAATGAGTGCCGGAAGCAGTTTTTTCAATGGTTGATTTCTGCCTAACCTCTTAAACAAATTGTTCCAGTTTTTGTTTTCTGTTTGTCTCATTTTTTCACCTCCGAAATTCTTTGAATGAAAATTTTGTTTAGCCTTTTTTGTTGCATTTTATATCACCTTCTAATATTCTCTATCATCATCTGATCTTCACCAATCCTTTGTTATAACCCTGTTTAATCTGCTCAGCAGTTCTTACATAATTATGAATTCTGGCATCATCTATGGTGCCGTTAAAATTCTTATTTGATAACAAAATCATAATCATCACCTCTTTTGAGAGCATAACCTCAGAGCCATCATCTAAATCGAAAGGTTTAAATATATCCTTTGTGTATACATAATATAAATAATTACACTTAGAAAGAACAGCTTTCTGGTGTTCTAAAAATCCATATGGATTTTTATGGCTTTGGAGGTCTAAAATGGGAACAATAACCTTATCTGTACCAGATAAATTAAAACTGAAAATGAGTAAGTTAGACTGGATTAATTGGTCATCTGTAGCAAGACATGCATTTTCCAGAACATTAAATGATGCTAAAGAGCTAGAATTAATAAGGAAAGCAAGAGAAATATCTGAGATATCTGAATATGACAACAGGGAAGTTAAAGAATCTGTTGTCAAGGAAGTTGTTAATTCTATTGAAGACAGTTCTAAGAAACTTAAATCCGGTAAGGCAAAACCCATGGATTTGGATGAATTTAATAAGTGGTGTGAATCTATATGAACATTGACACAACCAAACTGGAAAAGCAGATGCGGAAGCTTAAACTCAAGGATCCAGCTCTCTTCAAAGCCCTTAAAACTAAAATTAACCAAATCGCTAGATTGGACAAAGAAGCTATTAATCACTTTAAGAATCTTAGAGGAGACCTTAGCAACTACAAAAGGGTTCATGTTGGCTCTTTTGTTCTGTTCTTCAAGATTGAGGGAGATACGATTATTTTTGATAAGCTCAGGCATCATGATGAAGCATATTAAGGCATATTTTTCATTCACTTTTTGAAAATTTTTGATTATCATGGATTACCTCCTGAAGTAAATCCCCCGCTTAACCTTAGGTTGCCTGAACTGTCAATATAGGACATATTGTTGCCTGTTGAGTTCTGGATTATGAATGAGTCTGCAGGAGGTGTTATTGCCTGCCAGTCCAGCATAGTGCCCCTAAGATACATATTTCCTGTTGAGCCGTCAACCCATGCCTGCCAGTCTCCGGTGCTGTTTTGGATAATAAAATCATCATTCCCAGAAGGAGCTGTTGAACTGCTTTGTTGTAATGTTCCTGATATCACAACATATCCTGCATCATCAAAATAGGCAATATTATTTCCTGTGCTGTCCTTTACATAAAACTTGTAAGCGCCCGGAGTGGTTATCATCAAATCAGATGAATTCAGAGCAGTTCCATCCTGGTAAGCATCATTAGGAGTTACCTCACATGTCCACACGTCTCCACTAGATGTTTCATTTGAAACAATAGTCCTGTTGTCTGTATGGCTTGCATTGCCATCAACAAAATTCTGCCATATCTGATCTGCAGATAATGAATAATTATAGATTTTTACTTCGTCAATGAAACCGTTGAAATATTCTCTAACTCCAGATGCTCTGTGCCCTATTTGTAAGTTACCATTCAAATCTTGAGATACGCTACAAGTAAATGATTTTGATAATCCACCATTGAGGTATATTGAACATGTGGCTCCCTCTTTCTTTGCAATAACATGTGTATAAGTGCTTAATGAAACTGTGTCAGTGGTTGTTGCATCATTTGGTCCCACTCTGTATGCTATAGATTGAAAGTTTTGATTTATTTCATTCTGGGATAAAACCTTGTCGTAAATTTTAAATACTGCAAAATAACCAACCCACCTGCCAGAGCTTGTAAATCTGTTTCCTATTCTGAAATTAGCTCCCAAATCTTCATCAACACTGTTTGAAAGTTTTAGGTATGGTGCTTCAATCTTTGAGCTGTTGAGGAAGAGCTGGCTTCCGGAACTATTGCTGGTAGCAACAAGATGCAACCATTGATCCCACCAATAAGAATCTGTTTGATATGTGGTTGGATTATCAGCTTGTAAACCATTCCAAGCTATATTATGACTATCATAATTTGTCAGGAACCACGTCCCTGCTCCATTCCTAGCATCACAAATATATATAGTGCTGCCAGTACCGCTTTTGTATAAAAACGTGTCATAAGTGAGTGTTGTGTGCGCTCCCATATCTGAGTTAATAGTTAAACCATCACCTCCATCAAAGTAGAACCTGCCGCCGTCATTTGACTGATAAACAGGGAAATAAGTATCATCATAACCAGCCCCCTCTGCATTTGGATCTCCCCTTGCATCATAATTATTTGTGGTTAAATCATACCAAATACTTCCACTTTCAGGATAACTGTTATCATTTGCTGCATCTAAATTCAAAATTAAATTTCCTGTAACTGTTCCTCCAACAACAAAGGCAATGGTTTGGTCTTCAGTGAATATTAAATTATACCCATCTTCATTGGTGTTTTCGTTGCTGATAATTGCTCCTGTTGTGGCAGAACTTGGATTTATCCATGCTTCAAGTGTGAAATCCTGTGAAGATGAAAAGTTTATTCCACTAGTGTTAACATAATCATCTACTCCATCAAACTCATAAGCCCCTCCTACTTTTCCTTCTGAAGTCCATGTTGGTGTTTTTGAAGGGTCTCCTGCTCCACCAGTTCCATTATTTCCATAGCCAGAGTAATCTTTTATTGAATTGGAAACACTGGCGTTTGCTAAATTTGTGTCAAAGGGCATGTTGAGCACAGCAATCGGCTCTCCGTCCTTATACCAATTGTAGATTGCAGTTGTATTATCATCATTTGGGTCATACAAATCCTGCACATAGCATGTTATATTTTCATTTGTTGTATTAGTTCCATAAGTAGAGTTCAGCAGAGGCATTGTATGAGTTGGCGTTCCGGTAATAGTAACATACCAATAAGAGGTTGTATCGCTTACATTCAAATCAGATGTTAAGTTAGCATAAGCAAAAAACTCATAGATACCTTCCTCACCAGTTGCATTTACCCAGAAAGTAACCAGTTCACTCTGTCCTGCAATCAATGAAGAGGTTGAAAGGGGATTTGTAGAAGCGTTGGTGTAAAAAGGGACTGCGCCCGTTGTTGTATTAATTAAGCCGCCTTTAGCTCTTTCTTCACTTCCAACATAAGCAAAAGTACTTGGAGAGTTTTGATTCTCATGTGCTGTCTTTATCCATCCTGCTGAACGGGAAGCATTTAAAAAATGTAACTCATAAATTGTTCCTGTTAGAGAACCTGAACCACCATCATTATCATTTGCAATAGCTACTGTTGTGGGAGCTAGAATGCCGTCATCATGTTCTATTGTGCCACTAGCCCCCCCATTTATATAATTAGTTACCCCGTTTGCACCTGTTGAACTTCTTACCCACGCGATAGTTGCATCTTCTCCAAGGGGGACGATATCATCACTGTGGCCTTGCCAAGCATCACCATAATCATAGATATACATCTTACCAATATTGGGTTCATAAGAACTTATCCCCCAACTGGGGTCATAATCATTATCAGTAATAAATGAAAATAATCCATGAAAACTATCATCCTCTCTGTTCACCCTTATAAGAACAGTATAATTTCCATTTCCTATAGCAGGGAAGGTTGGACTACTTATGCTTACCCAATCGACATCATTAAAATAAACCCCTTCTGAGACCCATGCTGGAGAACCAGCAAAATCACCATGATTCTCGTTATCAGTTGAGTCAGAAACATTAGTTCCTGAACCCTCTGAGAAATGCCAAACTCCAACATAATCTTCATTCCAAACTCCGCTAGCATTTTCCTGATTAGCTGCTTCAGAATTATTATAATACATTTGGATAGTTGTGTTGGTATCCCCACTCAATGAGGGAATTTTAACCCAAGCAGTTAAACTGCCCGTAGTTTTATTGAATGATTCTATCTCATGGTTTAGCTTTGTGCCAGAGGTATCAGCAAAAAAGATGTCATCACCATCTTCTTTTGCACTATCCCTTAAATCTGTATCAGTTATTTTAATCAAGACAGGAAAATTAATTTGGTTTCCATCCACTTTTGTATGGTCTATTGTTATATCTTTTCTTAGATTCCAATTAGAATTATACCAGGAGGGGTCTAAGCTGACATTTATAACCCCGCAAGACCCAACTAAACAAGAAACATTTAATGTTACATTAAAAAATTCATTTAGATTTATTTGTATATCACCTGTAGGGTAAACAGTTTCAATCCCAACACTTTCTGTTACTATTGTCAAATCACTTGAATTCAAGGCAGTTCCATCAGTATTGGCATCATTAGGTGTTACCTCGCATCTCCACACATCATCAGCATCAGTTTCATCTGAAACAATTGTCCTGTTATCAGTATGGCTTGCATTGCTGTCAATATATTTCTGCCATATCTGGTCTGCTGATAAAGAATAATTATAGAATTTAAATTCATCAATTGTTCCATTGAAAGTATAATCATTGCTCTCGAGAACACGACCTATGTGTAATTCTTGAGAACTGGTTGCAGCGATTACCCCATCTGGTTGCACACTGTCCCCCCTAACCCCATTCATATATGCTGTCAAATTTGTTCCGTCAAATGTGCAGGCAAAATGATTCCATTCATTAAGGGTATAATTAGAATCACTGCCGAACGCTCTTGGATACACCCAATCCGAATCGTTCCCAATAACACAATGAAATTTGCCATTATTCTCTCTGTTAACATCCATCTCAAACACATGATATTTACTTATAACTGTCCTTATCTGCTCCATATCCCCTGGTTTTACCCATACCGAAAAAGTGAAATTTTGTAAGTCTAACCCTGTTCCTAAATCAATACAATCATCCGCATCATCAAACTCATAGGCGCCTCCAATTTTTCCTTGAGATGTCCATGCAATATCCCCTTCTGCAGTTCCATTATTTCCATAACCGCTATAATCCTTTACTATTGTAGAACTGTCTGTATCAAAGGGCATGTTAACCACTGTTATTGGCTCTCCGTCTTTATACCAGTTGTAGATTGCAGTTGTATTGTCACCATCTGCATCAGACAAATCCTGAACATAGCATGTTATGTTTTCATTTATTGAATTAGTTCCACTGCTCGAACTTATCAAAGGCGTTGTATGGGTTGGGACAGCATTGCTTAGTACAGTTAAATCAGATGAATTCAAAGCAGTTCCATCATCAGTAGCATCATTAGGAGTAACCTCGCAAGTCCATACATCACCAACATCAGTTTCATCTGAAACAATAGTTCTGTTGTCAGTATGGCTTGCATTGCCTTCAACATACTCTTGCCATATTTGGTTTGGTGATAGAGTGTAATTGTAGATTTTTACTTCGTCTATAGAGCCGTTGAAATGATAATTATTAACCCCTCCTATAAACAAATCTCCGTCATAGTCTTTAAGACCAATATACCAATCATCGTCAATATAATTACCATCTAAATACAATCTGCCCTTGGTTCCATCCAGGGTAACAACAGCATGATGCCACATACTATCATTATATGGAGTGGGATCAGTCCAAAGAAAAAGATTGTCTGCTGACCCTGCATGGGTTATACCAATGCCACTATTAGTATATGAGAAATGCCAACCATGTGAACCATTATAATGTCTTAAAAACATACCTATATTTTCTCCTGCTAGGGATAGACCTACTTTAAACCAAACTGAAACTGTTACATTTTTACCAGCAAAGTCAAATAAACTGCTGTCTGCAACTTCAATATAATCATTCAATCCATCAAAATCATAAGCCCCGCCAACCTTTCCTGAAGAAGTCCATGTTGGTGTTTTTGATGGGTCTCCTGCTCCGCCAGTTCCATCATTGCCATAACCAGAGTAATCTTTTATTGAATTGGAAACACTTGCGTTTGTTACATTTATGTCAAAGGGCATGTTAAGCACAGCAATCGGCTCTCCGTCCTTATACCAGTTGTATATTGCAGTTGTATTGTCACCATCTGCATCAGACAAATCCTGAACATAGCATGTTATGTTTTCATTTATTGAATTAGTTCCACTGCTCGAACTTATCAAAGGCGTTGTATGGGTTGTGACAGCAT
>JAQTRH010000066.1 GCA_028711925.1 Candidatus Nanoarchaeia archaeon
ATAATCAGCCATGCAATAAGATAAGCCAAAAACGTTGAGCCATTGATAAAAAATAAAAGCACAACAGCCAACCTGATGAAAGTAGGATCAGTGTTAAAGTAATCTGCTATTCCACCGCAGACACCGCCTAAAACCTTATCAGTCTTGCTCCTGAAAAGCCTTTTTGCCTTGCCTTTTACCTTAGAGCTTGAGTTTTGGTTGGTTTCCAACCTAGTATCTTTTTTACTAAAATTAAATGCAAGGTAGATAATTGCTCCGAGAACATTCAAAAATATGATTACCAGTATCCATATAAGTTTTTCAGACGTTTCTCTCCTTGAGCCAATGCAGTCAACCAATGCCCAAATCCATAAGAATATTGAAATAATTGCAATTGAAATGATTATGCTTGCAAATGCACTAATTCCCAAAAAATTACGTATCATTTATCATCACCAAAATAAATAAAGCATAGCTTATTTATAAATAGTATGAAAAACAAATACAGAGGATTAATACATAAAGATTTTTAAATAATGCAATCTTAATATATAAAATGACAATAATCGATAACTTTCCTTTAATTGAGTTCATATACTCCTGTCTTATAATATTTCCAAGCCTTTTGATTTACATTAAAACAAAAAAAATCTACAACTTCAAAAAGCACACAGGAGTAAGATATTTCAGCAATGCCTTTCTGTTTTTTGCAATCTCTTTTTCAATAAGGTTTATCTACTTTATTTCACGAAGCTATTCAGAGTATTCTTTATCTAAAATAATGCTTTACAATAATTATATCCTTATATTTTTTGAATTATTTTTCCTTGTGCCGGGATTTTACTTCTTTATGAGCTTGACATACAAAAACTTTGGAAGATACAGGAAATTAGCATGGCGCTTTGGGATTGTTTTTCTGTTTTTGGTATCATTAGTTGACTATTTCACTTACACTTTTCTGCTTATGTATATAGTTTCAATAGGTTTTTTCTCAATGAACTCTTTTATCAGCTACAGAAACTACCAGAAAAAGCAAACAAAATACGGCCAAATCTATTCAACTGCAATGGTCTTGCTTTTAATCTCATGGATACTTAATTTTTCAACGCAATATATCCTTGACAAAATCCCGTTTTTAAGGTATTATGTTTACTTTGTAAACGTGTTGGCAGTTTTGATAATGCTATTTATTGTAAACAAAATGCTTGATAATTTTTAAAAATGAAAAAAAGAGAAAGATTTGATGTAATAAATGATATCCTTGTTTCAATCAAGAAGAATAAAGGAAAAATAAAGCCGACAAGGCTTCTATACTCTTCTAATCTATCATCCCTTATGTTTAAGGATTATATCTCAGACCTTACAAAGACAGGCCTAATAGCTGAAGTCAAGGACTCAAAAGGCAGAAAACATTATGAGATCACAGAAAAGGGCCATGACTTCCTTAGAAAGTATTCTATGTTCAATGAATTTGTTGGCAATTTAGGTTTATAAGAAAATCCCCGCTGCCGGATTTGAACCAGCAACCTTTCGGTAACAGCTGTCTGCATTTCATCCATTCTCCTTATGAGATAGTCGGGCAGAATCTACAGCCGAACGCTCTACCGTTGAGCTAAACGGGGTAAAAACCAAGAAAAAATCTTTATTTATATAGCTTTTGATTTTTTTTCATAGGCAAGTTCAACTCTATTCGACCTTGTTATTGAAATTTTTCCGCTCTTGTTTTCATACTTTACTATTGCAGGCCTTAAACTGAAAGTGCCCAATATGCTTAACCTTGATTTAATCTTATAAGTTATCAACCTCTCCTCAAATCTGTCAAGAATATCAACATTCCATTTTACTATATTTCCTTTCTTGTCATGCATAACTATCTTTGTAGGCTTCAGCGTTCCTATTTGGAAATCCTTTTCTATATCTGCTATGTTTGGAACTCCGTCGATAATTGAAACATTTTTTATCTGCCTTCCAGTCCTGTTTCTTACATTCATTATAACCTTTATCTCTGTTATTCCGCCTTCTTTTGTTCCAAGCACTACTGCCTGTTTTTTTACAATTATATCCCCTCTCAATATATAATAAAGTATCAAGATAATCAAGGTAAGGACAATTATTATTACCAATGGTCTAAAGTTAGTAATCACTATTACCTCTATTTTTCCAGCCGGCTTTAAATCAACATCAAGAGCCCTGTATCTTTTTCCATTTTCTTTAATAACATACATTTTTGGATCTGTTGATGTAACCAGGTCCTTGAAAAACCCTATTTCTATTTTCAATGTTTCCTGCTTTTTTACATTTCCATTATTTGTGTATGTTATTTTTTGCTCTGTCTTCAAAAAAGACTTTTCTTCAAAAGAAGAATACTCTATTTCTGAGTATGAAATTACCTTTACTGGAATATCTTCTATAGACCTTATTTTCTCACCACCCGCATAGATCTCTAAATTAACAGTATCATCCATAGGAGGCTGCAATGAATCAACAGAATAGGTTATCACAACTGTTTTTTCTTCAAGAGGCTCTAATGAAGTTGTTGTTTCTTTATTTATAACAATGCTTGAAAGCCTTATATCCAGTTTGGAGATATTCAAAGGATTTCTATTCTTTAAATTAACTTTTATTTGAAAGTTTTCTCCAGGTTTTATGCTTTCAGGTATTTCAACATCTGCAGTCACAGTGGGAGGGTAAGATCCTGCGTTTTCTCCTGAGTTCAAGTAAATAGGAAGGTTTATCTCCTCTAAGACTTCTGTTTTAGTTGACTTAACTTTTACTGGAATTCTATAAAGGCTTGGAGGCATATTCGATACAGCCATAAGGGATATCTTAATTTTCCTTGTTGCCCCGCTTGTTATAGTCACTATAGAATCTTTAGGTGGAAGAATTTGTATGCTCCACTGCGGGTTGATTCCAAAACTTATCTTATAGCTATCATCAAAACTTTCATTATTGTTTATTGTTAAATAAAACTCTGCTGCCTCATTCACAACAACATTGTCTTTTATTGATTCATAACTCAATGAAAATCCTGGATTAGCATAAGCAAAAGACAAGCTAACTAAAAGTACAGTAAAAACAAGAAAACCTCTTTTAAGCATATGCATCAACTACCACCCTATTATTATTTATAAGTGTTTAATATAGTAATTTATATATAAATCTTTCTAAAGTAATTAACCTTTTAATCATTAAACTCTTCTTTTAATAGGCCATATCTAAGTTCATCACAATATCTTCCATTTTGGAATCTGTGTTTAGTTAGCCTGCCTTCATACTTAAAGCCGATTCTTTCAAGAACTTTTATAGAATCAGTGTTTTCATGGTTAAGCTTTGCAAATATCCTCCTGAAACCTAGTTTATTAAACCCAAAATCAATAATCATTTTTGCTGCTTCAGATGCATAACCCTTTCCCCTGAATGGTTTTCCAATCCAATAGCCAAGCTCTGCATTTTTATTTTTGTAATTTATGTTAAACAATGAAACCATCCCAACTATCTCTTTATTTAGTTCTATTCCAAGACTATACTCTTCTTTTTTCTCGAGTTTTTCTCTGTTTTTCTTTATAAAACTCAGTGCATCCTCAATCCTATAGGGATAAGGTATGTGCACTGTATATTTGCTTATTGATTTATCCTGAGCATATTCTTTGATTGACTCTGCATCCTTAACTTCAGGAGTCCTAAGGTTAATTCTTTTTCCTCCTATGAATATTTTTTCCATTTTTACTTAGTTTAAAACTTCTGCGAGCGAAGCGAGTGTGAGGGACTTCAATTGCTTTGCAATTGAATGTCGCTTCTGTGTGCCAGCTTAGCAAGAAGCTGAATGGGGCCGCCGAGACTTTCAAAAATGATTCCGCTTTTTTTGCGAGCGAAGCGAGCACGGTGGGCTTGAATTTTTAATTCAACGCCCGCCCTTGCGTGCCAGCTGAGCGTAACCAGCTGTTTGAACTCGGGTTACCAGCTCCCCGAGCTGGAATGATAGCCAAACTACACTACGGCCCCAACAGAAATAAAAACAATTCTTTAATTTAAAAACCTTTTTATGATGAAACACTGCTTACATGCTCTTCCTTAGTTACTTTCATTATATTGTTCACAAAGCTTTCTATCTTGCTTTCATGAGAGACAATTATTGACTGCCTTGCATCAAGCTCATCGAACACATTTTTAACTTTGTCAAGCTGGTTGGTTGAAAAGCCGTCTGTTGGCTCATCAAGAATTATTATATCCTTTGTTTTTATCCCTTCAACAATATCATTTATAACCTTATTCAGCGCAAGCCTGTAAGCCAAAGCAAGAGATGTTCTTTCTCCTCCGCTTAAATGCTCAATGCTTGTCTCATACTCATTCTGCTCTATCACAGGAGTAAATTCCTCGTCTAATCTTGAAGTAATATTCTCCTCTTCCATTAGGATATTAAACCATTTTTTAAACAATTCATTAAATTCCTGATGAACCTTGAGCATAACCTGCCTTTCCATCATCGACATTAATTTAACAAAATATTCATCAATCCAGTTTCTTAATTGCTTAAGATAATCTAGCTTGTTTTTTGCCTTTTCTTTTTCGTTTATTTCCTTTTCCAGGCTTTCTATTGTTTTTTCAATTCCCTCTGTTTCTTTATCAAGCTCTGCCTTATTTATTTCAAGCTGCTTTTCATTTTCAAGAAGAGTTTCATGTTCTTTTCTTATTTTATTGTATTCATCATATATTTTTTCAAATCCCTTAAGCTGCTCATTTAAGCTTAACTTTTCATTATTTATTCCGCCTACATCTCTTTTCAATGATGCAACATATCTTGACTTTTCCTCTATATTCTTTTCTTTTTCATTCCTTAAATTTATCATGTTTTGCTTTTCATTTAATTTGCTTTTTGAATCATTTATTTTTTTCAAAACTTCTTTTAGTTCAGATATTTCCTTTTTCTCTTTTTCCACATCCGTTAATTTTAGGGAATCAAACTCTTTTTTTAGTTCCTGCTCCTCGGAATAAACAATTTCAAGAATTTTACTTTTTTCATCTATATCTTTTGAATTTGTTTCAAGGTTTTTTATCTCGCTTTTTAAGACCTCAAAATTCTTTTCCTTTTCATTTATTTCATTGAATAATTTTTTTGTTTTTTCCAGCTCTTCAATAAATTCTTTCTTGCTTCCATTTTGTTTTTTTATTTTTTCCGATAGCTCTTCAATATTTTTATTTTCTTCATCCTTTATTTTTTTCTTGTGCTCTTCTGTTAATTCCTGAGCGCATGTAGGGCATTTGTTGTTTTCAAGAACTGTTTTTTTTATGTTTTCTGATCTTTGCTTTTTTGTCTGTGATTCGCTTATAGAATAATTTAATTCGTTAATATTTTTTTCAAGCTCTTCTATTTTTTCCTGAATTTTTTGCTTTTTATTCAGCTCGCTTTTTATTTTTTCAAGAAGCTGTTTTTTTTCAGAAATCTGCCTTAAGATATCTTGCTTTTGCTGTGTTTCTTTTTCTAATTGGTTTTTTCTTTCATTTAGGTAGTTTATTTTTTCATTTAATTCTGTTTTTCTTTGAAAGATATTGTTGTATCTTTCCTGTTTTTCACTTATTTTTTCTTCAATTTCTTTTTCGTTCTGCCTTATTATTTCTTTTTTAATATTTTTTTTTTTATTGTTAATTTCCTGTTTTTCTTTTTCATGTATTTTTATATTTTTGTTTTTATTTTGTATTATCTTTACCTTTTCC
>JAQTRH010000067.1 GCA_028711925.1 Candidatus Nanoarchaeia archaeon
ATACTGTTCCAACAATTGCAGCAAATGCTACAAGCCCATTGTCAGTTTATACAAACACAGACTGGAATGTAAGTATCACTGCAATTGATGTTGATGCTGCAGACCCTCTTACAGGATATGTGCAGTTTTATGTTAATGGAATAGCTAATGGAACTCCTTATTCAAATACTATTGTGAATGGAGCAAGCAGTTTTGTTGCAACCTTGGGAAGCGGAAACTTCAGCAAAGGAGATAATCTAATAGCAGAATTCTGGGCAGATGACGGAACAAACACAACAGCAAAATATAACACTACTGAAATAACTGTTTTGAACTCAGCGCCAAATGTTGTTACCAATGGCACACTTACAAACATGACATTCCACAACTTCCTTATTACAGCAAGAGTCCAGGATGCTGATGGAGGTTCTGATATAACTGCAACAAATGTTACACAAACTTCAGGAAGTTGCGTATATTTGAATAATGTAACAGATGGAAATTACTTTAATGTAACATACAACTGCTCTGGAAACGCACTTGAAGAGGTAAATGTTTCTATTGGATTCACTGATTCAAGCGATGAGTATACTCAAACAAATGTTACTTCAACTGTTTATCCAAACTTTTTTGATATGACTCCAATAACATTAACAAATCCAGACAATGTTTCATACCATAACTCAGAGTTTACATTTAATTGGACTGGAATTACTGACCCTGATAATGATGAGGTAACTTATTACCTTTCAGTTAGCAGAATTAGTGTAGTACCAGCTAGCGAAACATACAATACAACAAATTTATCTTTTGAACCTGAAAGTGAAGATTATAGTGAAGGAACTTGGTTATGGAACATAACTGCTTATGATGGATATGATAATGGGACTACATCTTCTTCAAGAATATTTACTTACGATATAACTGAGCCAACACCAACAAATATAAGTGAGAATGATTCAAACATTCAATTTGGTGATTCTGTTGAATTCTCAGCTCTTTGGAATGATACAACAGCAGGATTATCACATTATATATTTGGTTGGAATAATTCAGAAGTATGGGTTAATGACTCTGCAGTTGCATTGACAGGAAACAATAATTGGAGCAATGTTTCTTCAAAAACAGTAACAGCAGTTTCAGGATCAGTGGTTGAATGGGCAATTTATGTTAATGATTCATCAGGAAACTGGAATGATACAGAAATAAAAGCATTTACAGTTAATAATACTGCCCCGACAATTGTGGCAAATGCTACAAGTCCGTCAACAGTTTATACTAACACAGACTTTAATGTAAATGTCACCGTAATAGATATCGATGTAGAAGATACAATAACTGTCTATCTGCAATTTTACATAAATGGAACAGCATCAGGCTATGAAGAATCAAAAATAATTAGTAGTAATAATAACACTTTGATTGCAACTCTTGGAAACGGGAATTTTAGAGAAGGATATTCACTTAATGCAATATTCTGGGCAGGAGACGGAACAGTAAATACAACTGAATACAATACTTCAGTTGTCAATGTTTCAAGTTTAGCTCCAACAGTACAAGTGCAAAACACATTTGTAAACTGCTCAGCAGGACACTGCTTTAATGTAACTGCAGGTGTTGTTGATGTAGACGGCAGCTCTGATATAATTGCAACAAATATCTCCATTCCAGGAAGCTGTGATAATATAGAAAACTCAACAGACGGCAACTACTTTAACTCTACATGGAATTGCTCTGGAACAGCCTTGGCATCTGCAAATGTTATTATTGGATTCAAAGATGCAGGAAACAATTATGTGCAGACAAACTTAAGCGTAAATACATATCCAAACCAGTTGCCTTCACAGCCAACACTTACAAGCCCTGCACATGGATATGCAAGCAATGCAACAGAAAATGTTACACTGAACTGGTCTGCAAGCACTGACGCAGATAGTGATACAATTAATTATTATGTAATTGTTAATGGAACACAGGCATGTTATACAACAGGCACAACAAACACAAGTTGCATTTATGAAACATCTGCTGTGCAGGATTATGTATGGAATGTAACACCTTATGATGGCTCTCAGAATAGAACTACATCATCTTCAAGAACATTCAGTTATGACTTAACAAGACCAGTTGTAACCGCAGTTTCATCAAGCAGCGTAACATCAAGCGGTGCAACCTTGACTGCAACAACAGATGAGAACGCAACATGCGCGTATTCAACAAATGATATCAACTATACCAATATGACTGCATTCACAACAACAGGAACAACAAGCCACTCTGAAGCTCTGTCAGGATTAAGCTCATCAACATTATACACCTATTATGTAAGATGCATAGATGTTGCAGGAAACATAATGAACTTTTCCAATTCAACAGCCTTCACAACAACTGCAGCTTCAAGCGGCGGCGGAGGCGGAGGCGGAGGATCATCATCGTCAGAAACTAAGATTATTGGAAGTGTAACAGCAGGCACAACAAAAGAATTAACTTTCTACAGATCAGAAACACATGGAGTTACAGGACTTCAGTTAACATTTAATAACAGTGTTTCAAGTCCAAGAATGGAGATAAAGCCCGGATCATTCCCTCCAGGAGCGCCTGCTCTCTCTTCAAATAAAAGAAAGGTTTACCAATATATTTCGTTTACCCCTACAAGGATTGAAGAGAATAATCTTAACAAAGCAGTCATAACATTTAAAGTAAGAAAATCATGGGTGTTGCATTACGGATTTGAAAAGAACACAATAAGGCTCCACAGATATAACAACAACAGATGGAATGAACTTAAGACAACTTACTTAAGTGAAGATTCATACTACTACTATTATAACGCAGACTCTCCAGGATTTTCAACATTTGCAATAACAGGAGAACAGAAAACTACAACTACAACAATACAGCCAAAAGAAGAAGAGCCTGTTCAGCAACAAGAGCCAGTTGAAGAAACTGTTCCTCAAGAGCCAGCTGTTGAACAAGATCAACCCGAGCAAAAAACTCAAGAGCCAGTTAAGGAAGAAACTGTTGAAGAAGAGGTTGGAACAACAACAGCGCCAATAGCAGAGATAATAATAATTTTGCTGATAATAATCTTCCTTGGAGTGCTTGGATACCTTGTTTTTGCAAAGAAGCACAGCTATTAGATTTTTTTCTGAATTTCTTTTTTTATTTTTTCAATATAAACATTAAACTGGATTTCCACTTCTTTCCAATCATTATAACTTATTCCACTGCCATAATAATTGATTCCATTTCTTTTTGTTCTTACTTTTTCAAAAAAATCCCAATTAAACTCTAGTTCAGGATGCTTTTCACACAGATATGCAAATAAGCACTGATGATTGTCTATCTTTATTCTGTCAAACCTTAAATAAGACTCGCTTAACTCATGAAGCGCATCATAATACAGCTTATAAACACTATTCCACTGGATGCTTTGATTTGAAATATTACTCTTGATAAGATTTGCTGATTCAATATCACTATCTGCAATCTTAAGCGTTGATTTTACTTTCTCAGTATCCACATCCTCTATTGCAATAAACCTTCCCTGTTTTTTGCATTTCAAGAATGCTTGTTCTTGACTTAAGTATTCAGGCATCTATATCCAACCTCAGGAAGTTTATGTCGCCTTTGATAAGGTCTCCCTTGATTATATTTTTAATAAGCCCTTTGCCCAGTTTAAACAAATCTTTCTTGTCTTTGCACAAAAAAAGCTGTATATCCCTTTTCAGCTTTAACTCATAATCAGCTATCCTAAGCCCTTCAGGATCACCGTAAACAAAAACATCAATATCGCTTTCCTTATACCAGTCTGAGCGCGAAAAGCTTCCAAAAACAATCACTGTCTTAGCTTTTTTCAAAGACAAAAGATGGTTTAGAAATCCACTTTCATGCATCTTATTAAGGGCAAATATCCTTTTTCTGCTCTTGTACTCAGGAAAATCATAATTGCTTGTGTAATAAGGCATCTCGCCTTTTTTCTTTTCTCTTTTTATCAGTCCCTGCTTAACAAAGTATTTAAGCCACTTGTCAGCCTTGCTTCTGGCAATCTTTGCTTCATCAACTATCTTTTGAAAATGCCATTCTTTAGTCGGATTATCAAAAAAAAGGCTTATAATGCTGTCTTGTTTGCTTTTCATAATAGTACCCATAATAGGAACTAATTTATAAGCTTTTCTAATAAAATATTTCATATTCAATAATAAAAAACTGTTTTTAATAAGAACTTCCCAGAAAATTCCGCAAGATTTTCAATAAACACTAAAGCCCTAGCTCTTTGTCAATTTGTTTTGCCATTTCCTTAAGGTCATCAAAAGTTCTCTTCATATCCTTCTCTATCTCATCAACAAGAACTTTAAGATTCGAAACCCTTAGAATATAGCCTCTTTTTTCACTCACAACCATTCCTGATTCAATAAGCCTGTTTATATGGTGTATCACTGTTCCCCTGCTTAATCCTGTCATGTAAGCAAGCTGGTCGCTTGACAAGGGTCTTTGCTTTCTCGAGCTTTTTAAAAGCTCTATAAAAACCCTGAAGCATGAGCTGTTCTTATCCCTTAAATTAAACAGCCCAAGAGAAGAGCCAAACCACTGCAAATCCTTGTTTATATCTTTTTCATTGGACTTGCCCTGCCTTATTATTGTAATCCTTTGATATATCATATTACTGTCTTATCTTTATTTATTTATAAATCTTTTCCGAAAGTTTTATATAATAGTGTCTATTTTAATATGAAATGGTTGACCTAAAGTCAACGGAGGTGAACAAAAATGATGGAAGACATATTTGATGAAATGAGAGCCATGCAGGAAGAGATGGACAGGCTTTTTGGAAGGGTTTTCAGGACAAGACCAATGCTTGAACAAAGCAGAGACATCAAAACAGCAGATCATTTTAGGTCACCGATTGCAGATATAAAAGAAACAGACAACTCAGTTATTGCAAGGTTCGAGCTTCCAGGAGCTGACAAAAAAGACATTGAACTGAATGTAACTGATGATTACATTGAAGTAAAATCAGAAAAGAGATCAGAGAAAAAGCAGGAAAAAATGGGATATCATTCTTATGAGAGCATGTCAAAGCAATTTTACAGGAGAGTTCCTCTGCCATCAAATGTAGTAAAAGCAGATGCCGCAAAGGCAAACTACAAAGATGGAGTATTAAAGATAGAGATTCCAAAGCAGAAAGCCATTGAGAAAAAGAAAATTAAGATAGAATAATTTTTTTTATTTATTTCAGGTGTTTTAAATGAAAGGGAAAAAAACAAAAGATGCTGAAATCAAGGAAAGAGACGAAAAAATAAATGATTTAGTATGCACCCTTCAAAGATTGCAGGCAGAATTTGAAAACTACAAAAAAAGAATAGACAAAGAAAAAGAAATATCAATAAAACACGCATCTGACGATATAATAATAAAGCTCCTTCCAATAATAGACACATTTGAAATTGCGATTAAAAACTCAAAAGAAACCAACAAGCTCTCTGACGGAATGAAGCTTATCTACTCGCAGCTTTACTCAACACTTGAAAAAGAAGGGCTAATGCAAATAAATCCTATAAATGAGAAATTCAACCCTGAAAAACATGAAGTATTGTTGTGCGAGGAAAGCGACAAGCCGGAAAACACAGTATTAGAGGTTTTGCAAAAAGGTTATATACTTAAAGATAG
>JAQTRH010000003.1 GCA_028711925.1 Candidatus Nanoarchaeia archaeon
TACTGTGGAGTATAGCCTTTCTGAGCAGGAAAAATTATTGAAAAATGAATTAAAGCAGAATCTTGATAATCTTAAACAAGACATTGCAGAATCAGTTGAGAAAAAAAACAAGATTGAAATTAATATTGAGGAGCTTGAAAAAGTGGTTTATGTTGATGAGATAAAACAAAATTTCAATGCTGCGCAGCAAAGAATTTCAAGGCTTATTGAAAGCCTCAATGAATTAAGAAAATTATGGGATAAACAAGACTACTACCAGTTAAATGAAAAATTCAATGATGTTAATAAGGAATCAATACAGATAAATGAATCTATTAAAAAAATTGAGGAAAATGTATCTTACTCTTTGCTTTTGCATAACGAGCTTGCATCCAAGCTTAATGAAACAAAACAAAAATTAACAGAATTAAATCAGTCTTTGATTTTAGATGAAGATATTGCAGCTGAAATAAATAAAAACATAAACAATTTTAATTCTGTTTTAATTTTGTTTAACTCAAAACAAGATATCTCAAAAAAGATAATTCAGGTTGAATCTTTGTATAATTCTGTTTATATTTTATATGGTACTATAAATGATTATGAAAAAAGAGAAGTACTAAAAAAGAATATAGAAGTGGATATCAATTATGAGATTTTATGCAATTTAAACAAAAGCTGCGTGGAAAGGCCGTCAATAACTGAAAGGGCAAATCAGACAGAGTTCAATCTTAAAGAAGCGTGCGATGATATAGAATATCTTAAAATAAATTACCTTAATATAAGCGCAAACAATTCAAATAATGAAACAATAAACACTGTTAAGCAGGATACTGCGCAGAAATACTTAAACCAGCTTCCCGAGCAGGGAGATAATTTTGAGATAATAGAGGAAATTCTTTTATCATACGGAAATGATTCAATAAATCAGGAATACAGTTTAGATAATTTGTTTTTACAACTTGTAAAAGACCAGCCAGAAAGCTGCAAAAAATTGAATCTTAGTTATAATTTAATGATTAATGAAGAGATTAAGATAATTAAAGAAAAAGAAGCAATGCCTGTTGAAATTAATATTGAATTTAATGAACATAGTTTAAAATGCTGTGTTTTTAAAGAGTGTGAACCTTGCTGCACAACAAAAAAGTGCATAAACGATCCTTCAAAATTCCCTATTGTTTTTGTTCATGGCCACAGCGTCAACAAAAATACTGCAGCAGACCACAGCCTTGATGTATTTAACAAACTCCAGAAAGAGCTTGAGAAAGACGGATACCTCAATGCAGGGTCGATAACACTTTACGCTTCAGATGATGCATCTCCTGGAGCTTGGGGGCTAATGCAAACTCCTGTAAGCATAAAGGCAAGCTATTATTTTGATGTTTTTCAAGAGCCTGAGAATTATCTTGTTGTACAGATAAAAAGTGAAAACATTGATACATATGCAGTAAGGATGCAGGAGATAATAAATAGTGTGAAACACAGGACAGGAAAGCCAAAAGTGATATTAATTGCCCACAGCATGGGGGGCCTTGTTTCAAGAAGGTATCTTCAGATATTTGGTGAGGATGATGTTGAAAAGCTCATAATGATAGGCACTCCAAACCAGGGTATTGAAGGAGATATTGCCCACATGTGCCCTATAATAGGAAGCAGGTATGCATGCCGTGATATGCTTGCTGACAGCCTTTTCATGAACAAGCTGAACAGTGGAAATCTTCCTGATATTGAAACTTATATGATAATAGGTGATGGCTGCGAATTGGATGGCCAGCCTTCAGATGGAACAGTGCTTGTAAAAAATGCAAGGCTTGAGGGTGAGAAAGTAAGAAATTTTGTAGTAAATGGGACTTGCGAAGGCATTAAAAAGCTCCATTCAAAGATGCTTGACCCAAAAATCCACCCTGAAGTTTATGACATAATTATAACTGCCTTAAGAGAGTGATAATTTAGAAATGTTTATATATCAAAAGGATTGTTTATCCTATTTCCATATAATGGAGGGGTGATTAAATGAAAAGAGAGGTTATTGAAAAATTAGCTGCATTAGTTACAGCTGCTTTTGGTTTGGTTGCTGCATTGGCCTGGAATGATGCAATCAAGGCTTTGTTTGTAGGGCCATGCGGAACAGATGAAGCAGGTGCTCTTTGCATGTTATCTTCTGGCGGGCCATGGGTTTATGCAATCATCATAACAATAATTGCGGTCTTTGCTACAATCTGGATAGGAAGAATATCAGCAGAAAAAAAGAAGTAATCAGCTGAATTCTTTTGTTTTTTTATATTTTATATTTAATTCTTCAAGAATATCTGTTATTTTCTGTTTGTATTGGCCGAGGCCTTTCCAATCCAGTACAACTTCCTCGCATTTGTGAGAATTTCTTTCAATGGCCTGCAGAATCATTTCCTTGTCTAAATTTTCAAGCATATATTTTGGGCAGACATGTCCGAATGCCAAGTTTGATTTTTCCATAACCTTTTTAAAATTTGGGCAGTGGTGCGGGCCTCCAATGCCGAAAGCTGTCTTGTAATGATTATGCTTTTTTGGTATTACACTCATTATTGTTTTTGCTATGATTTCCCCTGCTTTTTTGTCAGGCCACTGCTTTTCACAAGAGCCGATTTCAATAAACATGCAGGGTGTTTTTGCCAAATATGGGCCGTGGTGGGTGCATTCTTGTATTATCTCATACTTATTGTTATTATTTGCAAGCTTTTCAATTTTAAACAAACAATCCCTAAGATAATCAGCGTCTGCAATGCAAAGCTTTCTGTCTTTCCCCCCGAATTCTGCCTTTGCCCAGTTGCCCTGTATATGAACAGAAAGAGATGCTATTCCAGACTTGCTTTGGTGTTTTGTTGCAAACACAATAAAATCCGCATCTATTTTCTCGTCAATATTTTCGCAGTCAATGGAATCCTTTTCAGTAGTGTAAAGCCTTATCTTCTCTTTTTCAATATTAATCTCATAAATTTTTTCTTGTTCAAATTCCTCTTCGGTTTCCCTGAAGTCAAATAATCTAAGCAAACATTCCTTTATGTTCATTCCTGCCATATCCTTCTTTGAAACAATTATCGCTTTCATAAGTTTTTGTTTAGACAGCTAATATAAAAAGTCTTTGCAACCTGGGTTTTAACCACTGTAAAATAGAAAAGTATAAAAATAAGAAACACATTTATCTTTGTAGTTGGGGGAAATTTATGAGAAAAGTAGAGTTATTAGTGCTTGTTGTATCCGCATTGCTAGTTGCATTCTCTTCATATTCTTTTGCTTTATATGTTCAGAGTATTAATGATTCAATAACAGATGAAAAAGAAGAGGGCATTAAGGAAGAGCAGACTACTCCTTTAAGCGGTTTCCTGATAAAATTGCCAATATACGGAAAACAGGAAATCAAGGGGGAATTTACAGATATGATTGATATAAACCTTTCATACAACAGCGGAACAGAATGGGATCCTGATGATAATGGAATTGAATCAAAAGAAGGGGTTGTAGACCTAACAGCCAGGAAAACAGAGTTTGGATGGCCTGTAAATGAATCAAACCTCTGCACAAAATGGATTGTCTTATCAGAGGATACAGAAAATTATGAAGCAGTCTGCCTCGGCTCAAAAAAGGCATGCAATTTCCTTTATCTTGACAGCCAGAAAAACAGCAACTGGAATGACCCCTTGTTTGTGCACTATGAAAGATATGGCGCAACATCAAACAATACAGTAAGCGCACAGGTTTTCTATATTGATTACAGCACTGAGATTGATGATCTTTATTCAGATATACGTGAAAGCGAGATGCAGCGGCTTCCTGTGCTTTTTAAATAGAATTAATCTTTTGATACAGCAACCTGGTGGTTGCACTTTCTGCATTTCCATATAACATATTCTGTATCACCAACAGTTTCAGAAGAAATTTTATCCATCTCTGAACTGCAGAGCTGGCATATCTTTGTTTCCTGCATAATAATGTATTATTCAAACTCCTTTAAAAACTTTACCAATTCATTGGATTTTTCAAACTCCATGAACTCCTCTTTTGTCAATGAAGGAATATCTTTTGGCTTTTTTTTCTTGAATATCACAAGGTTGTCAACATCAAAAAGCTTTGATAATGAGCTTAGCCTGGGGTTTGTTTTGTCGCCAATGCCTGTAACTATAACTTCTTTGTCTTTTTTTGATATTATGTCAAAAGGCACTTTTCTTGTTTCCATTGTCTTAAAGCCAAGGTCAGAGTATTTTTTTGATATTTTTGATTTGTAATTCTCATATATTTCCTTTTTTGAATCAAATATATTTATCTTGTCAAAAACATCATCACCAAAAATTTCGTAAAGCCTTATTGCCCTTTCTATTCTTATCTCTGCATTATTGCTTTCATACCTTGATATCATGCGGTTGCTTACTCCGAGCTTTTTTGCAAGGCTGTTTATTGAATAGCCTTCTTTTTCCCTTTTGTTTTTCAGCTTGTTTCCTATTAAGCTTGCTGTCAACCCTGCTTTTGTTCTTTTTACAAAAGGAAAGTTGTTATCAACGCATCTCTTGAAAGTTGATAAATTTAAGGTATAGATGCCGAATCTTGAATATACAACGTTGTTTTCAAGGCTAGTTCCTGCTTTTTCTGAGATAATTATCGGGGAGGCATTTATGTAAGAGCTAATTCTGTGCATTTCATCTGTGAATTCCTTTTTCACTGAGTTTGCATCCTCAAGGACTTTTATCAGAAGGATGGCCTCAGGGCCCTTTGCAACAAGGTCAAAGCATGTTCTGGTCATGCTCTTTATTGTAAATCCTTTCTTAAGAAGAAATATTCCAATGCTGTCTAGGATGGCCTGCTTCATGATAAATACAAACATCCTTCCTTATAAATATATTTGGGTTGGGTTGAAAATGATTCGTGAGTTCTGGAAAAATCAATTAAAATTAACAGAAAAGCTTAAATATTAGTATTATATATAGTTATATAAGATGTCACAATCAGCAAAACTGCATAGCCCAACACTGGAATCAGTAATTATGGTAGAAAAAACCATACAAAAAAATAGTCAAGAGTGCGGAAAATACCAATTATGGAAAAAACTGCCTAAAAAGATGATGTATCAGACATATCAAATTATATTAAACTATTTAGAGGATTCAGGCAAAGTGATGATTGATAATGAAGGCTGCATAATCTGGACATACGACCCAGAGGGAATAAAGAAGCTAATTTCTAAAGGTCTTAAACTAAGATGAATGAAAAACAGATTTATGTAATTTTCGGCAGTAAGAAATTAGAATCAAGTTTTGAATCTTTGAAAAAAGGAAAATTCCAGGATAAACAGCTTTATGATTCAATAGAAAAGGCGATCAAGAATTTAAAAAACAATCCAAGCTGTGGAATAAAGATACCAAAGAAGTTGTGGCCCAAAATTTATATGAAAAAATACAGCACAACCAACTTATGGAAATATGATTTGCCAAATGGTTGGAGATTGGTTTATACAATCAAGACAGACGAGATTATGATATTAAGTGTTATACTTGAATGGTTTAATCACAAGGAATATGAGAAAAGGTTTAAGTATTGATTTCTATTTAAAAAACAAAAGATTTAATAAATAAATAGCCAAAACTGATTATTATGACAAGGATAGCTGTTATTGACAAGGAAAAGTGCAGTCCGTCTAAGTGCCAGAACCTCTGCTTAAAGCTTTGCCCGAGGAATAGAACTGGCGAGGAATGCATAGTAATGGGAGAAGATGGCAAGCCCGAGATAGATGAAACTATATGTACTGGCTGCGGAATATGCTCAAACAGATGCCCTTTTGAGGCAATCCATATAATCAATCTTCCTGAAGAGCTTGACAAGGATCCAATACACCAGTACGGAAAAAACGGATTCAGATTATACAACTTGCCAATACCACTATTCGGAAAAGTTGTTGGAATTCTAGGACAGAATGGAATAGGAAAATCCACTGCAATAAAGATAATTTCAGGAATACTAAAGCCGAACATGGGAGATCTTTCAAAAAAAGAACATGATGTAAATGAGTTAATAAAATTCTTCAAGGGAACAGAAGCCCAGATATTTTTTGAAAAAGTAAAAAATAAAGAAATCACAATCGCCTATAAGCCGCAATCTGTTGATTTAATACCAAGAACATTTAACGGAAAAGTAAAAGAGCTCTTAAAAAAGGTTGATGAAAAAAACAACATAAAAGAAATAACAAAAAAATTAGGCATAGAAAAAATACTTGAAAGCAATATAAGTGAAATCTCAGGAGGAGAGCTCCAGCGTGTAGCAATTGCCGCCTGTGTACTAAAAAAAGCAAACTTATATGTTTTTGACGAGCCAACTTCTTACCTTGATGTAAAGCAGAGAATCATAGTAAGCAAGTTCATAAGAGATCTTGCAGATGAAGACACAGCAGTCATAGTTGTTGAGCACGATTTGATAATCCTTGACTACATAGCAGACTTAATCAATGTAATGTATGGGCAGGAAGGCTGTTATGGTGTTGTATCAATGCCTAAATCAGCAAAAGCAGGAATAAACATCTATCTTGACGGTTATCTTAAAGAAGAGAATATAAGATTCAGGAACAACAAAATAAAATTTCAAACAAATGCCCCTGCAAAGATGACAAATGAAAATATTTTAACCAGCTGGGAAAACATAGAAAAAAGCCTCGGCAATTTCCAGTTAAAAGCAGAAAAAGGAAATATTTACAAAAAAGCAATTATAGGTGTTCTAGGGGAGAATGCAATAGGAAAAACATCTTTTGTAAAGATTCTTGCAGGAGTGATAAAACAAGACAATGGGGAGATAAAAGAAAAAATAAAAGTGTCTTACAAGCCCCAATATATAAATACAAATTCTGATGAAATTGTTGCATCTGTTTTAAAAGATGCAATAATAGGCTATAACACCCAGATTGTAAAACCTTTAAACCTTAAGCAACTGTTAACAAAAAAAGTAAATGAATTATCAGGCGGAGAACTTCAAAGGGTGGCAATTGCAGAATGCCTTTCAAAAAAAGCAGAACTGTATCTTTTAGATGAGCCCTCTGCCTACCTTGATGTAGAGCAAAGATTAATTTTGTCAAAGGTAATAAAAGACCTTGCAGAAAAAGAGGGCAAGACAATGCTTATAGTAGACCATGATGTATTGTTTATTGATTATCTTTCAGATGAATTAATTGTTTTTGAAGGAGAACCAGCTTTAAAGGGAAAAGTAAACGGCCCATTCACAATGACAGAAGGAATGAACAAATTCCTTAACAGCCTTGATATGACCTTTAGAAGGGATCCTGAAAGCAAAAGGCCAAGGGCAAACAAACTAAACTCGCAGATGGACCAAAAGCAAAAAAAGGAAAACAAGTTCTATTATGTATGATTATAATTTAGAGTACATTGCTTAAATTCATCAATATTTAAATTATGAGAATCATATAATTCTATTACTTTAAAAAATCTATTCTGCATTAGTTTTATATCATGCTCTGTAACTGTTTTATTGTTTACTCCATTACGGAATTCTTCAAGGTAACCTTTTGCTTCATCAAGGTTTCCTTTTGTTAAATATGCCTCTGCAAAATTCAAGGCCATTGCTGTTTTTCCTCTTTCATAACCTGTTTCTTTAAGTAAGTTCATTGCTTTTTCATAATGTTTTATTGCATCATCAGGTTCTTTTTTAATCATAGATATCTCACCAAGTGCTGATTCAGAATTGACAATGCCTTGCTTGTCTCCTAAACTTTCGAAAAAATCCCTTGCTCTAATTTGTAATCCATAAGCTTCATTTGCTTTTTTTGGGTCTTTAAGTCTTAAATAAGCAACTCCAATGTGGTGCAGGGCCTGTCCAAACCTGTTTTCATTTTCTTTATCGTCGGGGTATTTTTCAGTTAAATAATCGCAGATTTCTATTGCATCCTGATAGGATTTAATGGCGTTTTTATATTTCTCCTGTGCTAAAAAAACAAGGCCTTTTTGATCCTCTAGTTTTGCGTGTACTATTCCCCTATTTTTTTCATTCGGGATTTTTTTTGCAAGTAAATGTGCGTTTTTTAAACATGCATGTGCTTCATCAAAATCAGATTTGCCAACTCTGTAAATATCAGCCATGTTAATTTCTGCAAGAGATTTTTGTTCATTGCCAGGATTTAATTTAATTGCTTTTTTGTAATATTCAAGAGCTTCATCATATTGCCCTTGCATTCTTTTAACAATCCCTCCCTGATTTAATGCTTCAGCTAAAACATCAAGGTGTTTATACCCTTCTCTCTTAAGTTCGATACTAACAAAGAAAAGACGATTATAAGCTTTAAAATGTTCACCTTTAACCTCTAACTCTCTTGCTTTTTCCAGAATTAATTCTAAATTTTTTGGTATTTCAGACATATATGCCATAATATAAACTTAGTTTATAAATCTTTCTATTTGTAACCACTTTTTAAAGACAATTAACCTAGGCCCTTCCTTTTGACTCGCCCTCAACAACTCCGCGGGCAATTAAATGCGCAACTCTCAACGGCTCTGGAATCAAAGAGTGCGTTGAAGTTATATCAATTATCTCTTCTGCTTCTTTTAAACTTAATCCAATGTACTGTATAAAAATTTCATCTAACTTATGTATTTCTCCGGCGTTTTCAAGAAGTTTTATTTTATCTTTATGGCCCACCTTTACAAGGGCATCCTTCATTTTATCAATTTCAGGATAGGTTCTCATAACAACTATTACAGGGATGTTCGTTTTTTCATTTAATTCCTTGACATCAACAACATTAAATCCAGCAACAGCTATCCCATCTAAAAGAACTGCCTGTATCTGGGGCTTAAACTTGCTTTTATTTATCATCTCAATAATCTTTTCAGTGGAATCTTCTCCATCAACTTTAACCTTACAAGAAAGAACTCCATCTATAAAAGAGCCACCTCTATAAACAGTTCCAACAACCAAGGCCTCAGAATCATTAAACTTGTCAAATGGGCCGTCATCAATACCCAAAACCCTAATCTCTTTCTTCATAACTCTAAATAGCCAATAATAATATATTAAGCTTTCCTTATTTTACTTTATAATTACAAACAGATTATTGTTCATCTTTATGGTAAATATCCAAAAAGATAATCTTACTTTCTGAGGGATTATAAGAATAGGCTAATCTATAAGGAGCAATATAAACCTCTCTTGTGTTTTTCCTTGCATATCTCATGGGTTTGCCTGTCTCTGGAGATTCAATTATTTTTTCAATCTGCTTCTTGACTTTTATTTTATCAGCTAAGTTCTTTATTTTGCTGATTTTTTTCAAGAAATCTTTGTTATAATCAATGTCTAACATGCTCGCAAATCCTTTAGGAAGTTATCCTTGGTTTTTGTAACAAATTTTCCTTTGTCATGATCCTGCCATGCCTTTTCCACTTTTTCAGCAAATATCAAATCATCTTTAAGATCTTCAGCCATATCTCTAATATTTTTTAAAATAATTCTGTTATCATCCTTGACGATCAAAAATTCATCTCCTGTTTTTATGTTTTGTCTTAAACGGTTAGGTATGACTATCTGCCCTTTAGTACTAACCTTAGCAATTGCATATTCCATATTCATCACCTGTAGTAAGGTATAACTTACTAGTATATTAAGCTTTTGCTTTTGCCTGAATCTACTATTAAAAAATATTTTATAATGGTATTAAAATTACTTTAATAAGCTTTATATACTAAATGCAATTTCTTAATGCCCTGTTTAAATAGGAGGGATCTTAAATGTGCGGCATATTTGCTTATAAGGGAAAAAGAAATGCAACAAAAACAGTATTTGAAGGCCTTAAAAAGCTGGAATACCGCGGGTATGACTCATGGGGAATGGCCTTCAAGAAAGAAAACAAAATACAAACAATAAAAGAAGTTGGAAAGATAGCTGAATTCAACGAAAAAATACCAGAAAATGCTGACTATGCAATAGGCCACACAAGATGGGCAACTCACGGAAAGGTAAATGAAAAAAACGCCCATCCTCAGTTGTCAAACAACAAAAAAATAGCTGTAATCCATAACGGAATAATAGACAACTACATGAAGATAAAAAACATCCTTATGGGAAAGGGGTATAATTTCAAAAGCCAGACAGACACAGAAGTAATACCAAACCTTATACAGGAGAATATGAAAAAAAGCAGCTTCAGGGAAGCTGTGAAAAAATCATTAAAAACACTTGAGGGAAGCTTTGCAATCGTTGCAATAAGCCAGGACTCCAATGAAATTATAGCTGCAAAAAAGATGAGCCCTCTTGTTTTAGGAATACAGGATAATGAATTCTTTGTATCATCAGATGTTGCTGCTTTTTTAAGCTATACTGACAAGGCAATAATAATGGATGATAATGAGATGGCTGTGATTGAAAATGATATTGAAATACTAAACTTCAAGGAAAATAAAAAAATAACAAAAAAGGCAAAAAGTATAGGAATGAATTATGAGGAAGCTGAAAAAGGCGGATTTAAGCACTTTCTTATAAAAGAGATAAGCGAGCAGGAAGAGTCAATAATGAGGGCAATAAACCAGGACAGGGAATTCATAGAAAATATAGCAAAACAGATTGATAACGCCTTTGGTGTTTTCTTTGTAAGCTGCGGAACAAGCTATCATGCATGCTTATCTGCATCATACCTTTTTTCAAAGATAGTTAAGAAGCATGTAAATGTTGTTCTTGCATCTGAATTCATAAATTACAAGCATTTTCTCACAGAAAACACATTGGTTATAGCTGTATCACAGTCAGGAGAAACAGCTGATGTGCTTGATGCAGTGAGGACAGCAAGGGAAAAAAACTCAAGAATAATATCAATAGTAAATGTTCCGGGCTCAAGCCTTACAAGAATATCAGATGAAGTTATTCCAATGAACGCAGGCCAGGAAGTAAGCGTTCTTTCAACAAAAAGCTATACTTCGCAGCTTGCAATACTAACCTTAATTGCATACGCCTGCGCAGGAAAATATGAAAAAGGCCTTGGATTAATAAGAAAATCAGCTTATTACATAAAAAAGATAATCTCCAATGACAGGAAAAAAATAAAAATCCTTGCGCAAAAGCTTAAAGACAAAAAAGATATATTTATAATAGGAAGAGGGCTTGCATTCCCCACTGCATTGGAAGCTGCGCTTAAGATAAAGGAAGTTTCATACATACATGCAGAAGGCCTTGCCGGGGGCGAGTTAAAACATGGCACTCTTGCATTAATTGAGGACGGGGTTCCGGTAATAGTTATATCAACATCTGATTCAGAGGCAAATATAGAAAACAACGCAAATGAAATAAAGTCAAGAGGAGGCTTTATGATAGGATTTAATTCCAATGAAAGCAATATTTATGACTATTTCATCAAAATACCCTCTCTTGAAAACATGGAGCCTTTGATAACAATAGTGCCAATACAATTGCTGTCTTATTACCTTGCTTTATATAGAAAATGCGACCCTGACAAGCCAAGAAATTTAGCAAAATCAGTAACGGTGAGATAGATGAGAAAAATATTCGGGACAGACGGAATAAGGGGAAAGGCAAACACCTATCCCATGGATGCACAGACAGCACTAAAGATAGGTATGGCCGCCGCATCAATTTTAACCAACGGCAACAAAAGACATAAGATAATTATAGGAAAAGACACAAGAATCTCTGGTTATTTAATTGAAAATGCCTTAACAGCAGGAATTCTCTCAATAGGAGTTGATGTTCTATTAGTTGGACCGATGCCAACCCCTGCAATTGCCCACCTTACAAAATCTTTTGCAGCAGATGCAGGCATTGTTATTTCAGCATCTCACAATCCTGCAGAGGACAACGGAATCAAGTTCTTTGACCATAACGGATTCAAGCTTTCTGATGAGATAGAGGAAAAAATAGAGGAAATTGCTTTTTCAGAGATAAAAACAGACCATATTATCAGAGAATTTGTTGGAAAGGCAAAAAGGATTGATGACTCACAGGGAAGATATATAGAGTTTGCAAAAAGCTCTGTTGACAATATGTCATTAAAGGGATTAAGAATAGTTCTTGACTGCGCAAACGGAGCTGCATACAAAGTTAGCCCATTGATATTTGAAGAGCTCGGAGCTGATGTTATAACAATAAATGACAAGCCAAACGGCTTAAACATAAATGATGAATGCGGAGCATTGTATCCTGAGAAGATGAAAAAAATCGTTGTGCAGTACAGCGCAGATATAGGAATTGCACTGGATGGAGATGCTGACCGTGTAATAATGGTTGATGAAAATGCAAAAGAAATTGATGGAGACCAGATTATGGCTTTATGCGGCTCTTATATGAAAGAAAAAGGCCTTTTGAAAAAAAATACAATAGTCACAACAGTAATGAGCAACCTTGGTTTTGAGATTGCAATGAAAGAAAAAGGAATAAAAGTAATAAGAACAGATGTTGGAGACAGGTATATACTGGAGGAAATGAAAAAAAACAATTATAATTTTGGAGGGGAGCAGTCAGGCCATATTATATTCTTTGACCAGACTAAAACAGGAGACGGCACAATATCAGCATTGCAAGTGTTAAGAATAATGAAAGAAACACAAAAAAAGCTCTCAGAGCTTGCAGGATGCATGAAAAAGCTCCCGCAGATAATGCTCACTGTAGAGGTAAATGAAAAAATTGATTTTCAGAAAATGCCCAAGGTAATTGAAAAGATTAATAAAGTAAAAGAAGACCTTAATAATAAGGGAAGGGTTTTAGTGAGGTATTCGGGAACACAGAATATTGCCAGAATAATGATTGAGGGCAATGATGAAAAGCAAATAAAAAAATATGCAGAGGAAATTGCAGAAGAAATAAGCAAGGAGGCGAGCTGAAAATGAAAGCTGTTATAATGGCCGCAGGAAGAGGGGAAAGATGCTATCCTTTAACTTTGACCAGGCCAAAGCCAATGCTGAAAATAATAAACAAGACCGTTCTTGAGCACAATCTTGAGCAGATCAATGGGCTGGTTGATGAAGCAATAATAGTTGTTGGTTATAAAAAAGAGATGATTAAGGAAAAGTTCAAGAAAAAATACAAAAAAATAAAGATAACATTTGTAGAGCAGGAAAAGCAGCTTGGAACAGGGCATGCTTTAATGCAGGCTGAAAAATTTATAAATGGAAAATTCATACTGATGAACGGTGATGACCTTTTTTCAAGGACAGATATTGAAAAATGCCTTTTGCATGATTACTGTGTTTTAGGGCAGGAAGTGGCTAATCCAGAAAATTTTGGGATAATCTATTCCAACAAGGGAATCCTTAAAGAGATAATTGAAAAATCAGAAAATCCGAAGTCAAATATTGCAAACATAGGGCTTTATATTCTTGATGACAGTATATTTGGGATTTTAAAAACAATAAAAAAGACCAAAAGGCAAGAATATGAGCTACCTACAGCAATAAACAAACTTGCAAAAAACAAAAAGGTATGCTGCGAAAAAGTGGATGACTACTGGCTTCCAATAACCTACCCATGGAATTATCTTGAGGCAAATGTATTTATGCTTAACAGAATCAAGAAAACGCAGATAAACGGAAAAATAGAGCAGGATGTAACAATAAAGGGCAAGGTATTTGTTGGAGACGGGACAATAATTAAGTCAGGAAGCTATATAGAGGGGCCTGTCTACATCGGAGATGACTGTGAAATCGGGCCCAATGCATTCATAAGGAAAGACACAATAATAATGGATATGGTGAGGACAAGAGCAGAAATAGTTGACTCTGTGCTCATGGAAGGAGTTACTGCAAAGCATGTTTGCTATCTTGGCCACTCTGTTATAGGCGAAAATTCAAATATTGGGGCCAGTACAATAAGCGCCGACTACAGGCATGACACAAAAGAAAACATGACTGTTGTAAATGGAAAAAAGGTTAATACGCATAGGAGAAAACTAGGCTCTTTTATTGGGGATAATGTTAACACGGGCATAGGAACATTGATTTATCCGGGAAGAAAAATCTGGCCAAACCTTGGAACCCTGCCTGGAGAAATAGTTGCTAAAGATAAGACAGAATAATTATTTTATTTTTCTTGCAAAAGAAATGAATCCTGTGTAGCCCAAGCCCTCTGATTTGGGCCTTATTCTTCGGCCGTCTATTTTCCATTCTCTTTCAATTAATTCTATTGTTTTTATAAAGATAAACCTTTCATTTTTCCTTATATTATTTACAAAGTCAGCTGTCTGGGGTATAGAAGTTGAGTAAGAGACAATAAATCCCCCAATATTTAATGATTTCTCAGCGTGTTCTATGACTTTCCATGGCTCTGGCAAGTCTAAGGTTATTAAGTCGATATTTTTTTTATCAATTCCATTGTAGATGTCTTTCTTTTTTATGGTTATGTTTTTCAGTTCAAGCATTTTTATGTTTTTGCTTACAACCTCAATAAAATCATCCCTTAGTTCATAAGAATAAACCTTTTTCGCATAGTTTGCAAGGAAGCATGATAATGCCCCTGAGCCAGCGCCTGCATCAACTACTGTGCTGTTTTTATTTATGCCTGTCTCAGCAATTATTGCCGCAGCATCTTTTGTTGTTATTATCTGCGCTGTTCTTTTGATTTTTTTGTACTGGTCTATAAAACTTGGGGAAAATATCACAAATTCTTTATTTTGGTTTGTTTTTATTATGCTTCCGTCTTTTTTCTTTAGGTCTTTTTTTGAAATAACCCCTTCTTTTATATCGAAGTCTTTATTTACGTCATCAATATAGTAAACTCTTTTCTTGGCTATGCTTACCTCTCTTTTGATATCTTCAATAAATTGTTTTTTCTCTTTCCTTGCAATAATCTTTTTCACTTTCATAGAAATCACTTATGAAAAAAAAGCAGAGGCAGGGACTCGAACCCTGGGATAAGCGGGTTGCAGCCGCTCGCCTTAGCCGCTTGGCTACCTCTGCAGCGGACCTAGGGGGACTTTCACCAAATGTTGCGAACGAAGTGAGCTCGGTGGACTTGCCGTAAGGCAATGTCCTCCCTTGCGTATCAAATGAGCGTAACCATTTGCTTTGAACCCCCGATCTACAGCTTGCTTTTGGACTTAGTCCAATAGAAGGCTGTCGCCTTATCCAGGCTAGGCTATAGGTCCATTAAAACAAAAGAAACAGCATTTCATTTATAAAGTTTATTATAATTTACTCCTTGCTGGTGTTCATTGAGCACTCTTTTTTGCCTTCCCAGTAAACCCAGCACTCTTTACCAAAAACTTCCCACTTTGCGCAGCCTATGCAGCATTCCGGAACTTCCTTTTTCTTTTTTTTGGCCATAATAACTTAAAAAAACATCTTTTTAATAAAGCTTTCCATTGAAAATAATCAAATAACATAACAAAAGCATTATATACTGGTTTTTATTTTTATTTTAGATGTGCTTTACACCACTTGTTTCATTGTTCACAGCAATCCTTGAGTTTGTTGTAGCCACTGTAATACTTTTGTTCTGCAGAAAATCACTTATCAACAAATTCTTTGCATTGTTAATTTATATATTGGGTTTTTACCAGTTCACAGAGTTTATGCTTTGCACAAGCAGTTATCCTTTTTTCTGGGCCAAAATGGGATTTATAACTTATTCTTTCCTTCCTGCAGTCGGACTGCATTTTGTAATGAGATTAACAAAAAGAAAGTTTGAGTACAATATTCTTTATTTTGTGCCTGTAATATTCTCTGTGATGGCACTTTTAAAGCAGGATTTTATTATTGAAAGCGTTTGCACAACCTTTTTTGTGATAGTCCATAAAAATATTCCTCCATTGCTGGTGGATATTTACGGAGCCTATTACTTTGGATTTATTTTACTGTTTTGCTATCTTTTATTGAACAGCTTAAGAAAGGAAAAAGATGATTTAAAGAGAAAAGAGTATGCTGTGATTTTTGCTGCAACCACCATATCACTTCTTCCTCCTGTTATCTTATTCATTATCTTTCCTGCATTCAAGATTATATTTCCCTCTGTTTACTGCCAGTTTGCATTGCTGTTCACAATTGCAGCAATTATTGCATGTTATCTAGATAACAAAATACAAAACAAGAAATAAAAATTAAGGCAGCCATGTCTTGTGGTTCTTTAGTTTGTCTGGGAGATATTTTTCCATGACGAAGTTAAGGCCACCCACTGCCAATGCCTGCTGTTCTGCCCTGACTTTCATATCATTTAATTGTTTTATTGCCTTCTGCCATTCCTTGTGGTGATGAACAAAAGGGTCATTCTTCAAAGCATCCTTTCCTCTTTTAACATCAACATCTTTTAATTTATGAGTCGGCAATTTATAATCTATTATATCCTGCGGAGTAAGGCCTATAAACTGAGCCTTAGGAACACAAAAGAACTTATTGATGTGGGCTGCATTTCCGCTTCCAACCTTTAAAGTCCTGTAAATATTCATAAACCCATAAAAATCACAGTCAGTGAAAACATAAACAGGAAGATTATGCTCATCGCTTAAGCGCCTTATGAATCTCCTGCATGCTCTTGAAGGAACACCTTTCAAAGAAACAAGCAAACAATTAGTCTTTTCCCAGTATTTATGCTTAACCAATCTTTGAAACATACCTGCTGTTTCAATCGCAAGAATGAATTTTGCATCTGTCTGAAACTCAAGGTCTTCAACCTGATTGGGAATATTATATGCACCGGAAACAAACTTTGTGCAGTCAACAGTATTTGTTTTTCCTGTTTCAACATCTTTTTCAATTATCTTAAGCTTTCCTGTAACTGCCCCTCCATCTTCTTCAGGAACAAATCCCATTCTTTCCCTCTGTGTTAACAACATTGCTTCAACGTCATCCATTGTTGAGTCTGATTCAGGCTGGTCATTGAATTTTGCATCGCCCCAATTTTTTGAGACATAATAAACCTCTCTCTTGGTTGCAAGGTCTTTGCTATCAACAAGCTGCTTTGACAAAACCATCATCCTAAGGCTCTGGGCAAAGGTTTTTATTGTTGATGCAGTAAGCGTCCTTGTTTTTTTCTTTCCCAAAAGCTTGAAATAACCCTCATTATCATCATAACTGACATTAGTAAGAGAACGCAGTGGAACATCAAGGTTTGGCTGCTCTTTCTTTTTTATTTTTTTGTATATCTCCTCAGCAACGCCCTTTATCTTGAGATTAATATCATCATTCATCATCATCACCTTCATCTTTTTTCAAAGCAAACTCTTCGTCAAAATCTTCATTTTTATTTTTGTCAAACTCTATATCCTCAAGTTTCCCTCTTTTTTTCTCAAGAATTTCTTTTAAACTCTCTTCAACCTTTTTTTCCTCGATTTCATTAAATCCAACTAATTCTTTTAATGTTTCTCCAACATGAGAGATATATTTTTCTATGTAGCCTCTTTTCTTCATCTCAAAGCCAACGCGCTTTTTCTTTTTTACATAAGAGCCCAGCTTCCTGCCTGCTTCCTGCAGGGCAAGCTTAATTTCTTTTATAATTTCAGGATAATGCGCTATTGCCTCCTTGCTTTCTGAGGTAAATGGAACCCAAACAGAAGATATATGGACAAGAATTGTTAATGGAGCCACTGGAAGAGAGCCGTTGCTTTGCTGCAATCCGTAGTTTCTCCATGCTGTTGGAACAACTGATTTGAACATTGCGCATGCGCCCTGCTGATACAATAAGGGAACCCTGTTTGCAAACCTTAAAAGATTTGCAGAGCTGTCTCCTGGCTGCTCTCCGCCGTAAGCCAATCCAACCTCAATAACAAAGGGGTTTCCGCTGTAAACGCTTGGCTGTCTTGTCACAGAACAGTAAAATTCTGCGTTTATCTCTTTTCTCAAACCTCTTTCAACAAGCTCCTGACCTATTGGAGAAATGCAGTCAGTTGGAGGAGAGATTATCTTTGTCTGCTTTATTCCCTTAACAAGCTTTTCAGCCATTTCCATTGAAAAGCTTCCTGGTTTTGTTTTTGGAAGAAGAAAGGCATTTTCGCATATCTGTTTTGCAGTTCCTGAACCAACTCTTGAAAATTCATTAGTCAAGAAGCTTTGAAGTGTTTTTGCTTCAGTGAGCTTAAGCATCTTTATCATCCTTCCCAGCTCAACTCCATAAGGATGGGGTTTTATTTCTTTTGGCTGTTTTGGAAGCTTTTCTGAAACTCTTGCAAAAATCTTCTGTTCTGCCTTGGGATTTGTGTATATTATAGTGGCATGCGGATTTACAATTGCAGTTTGTTTTATGTACTCATCAATGCTCTGCCCCCCTTTAAGATAAGAGGCCTCAATATCAATCTCAATTTTTGTGCCATGGTCTTTTTCCCATTCAACAACCTGCTCTTTGACAATCTCCGGCTTGTTTTTTTGAGTGTCTATATGAAGCTCATAATAATGCGCAGGGTCATCTTTTGATATTTTGGATATTATCTTTGCAGGTCTTCCTGTTGTAAGCTGGCCGTACATAACAGAAGCTGAGATTCCTATTCCCTGCTGTCCCCTGCTTTGGCTGAGCTTAAAGAACTTGCTTCCGTAAAGAAGCTTTGCAAATATTTTGGGGATTTGTTTTTTCACTATGCCCGGCCCATTATCTTCAACAACAACTCTAAAGCGTTCATTTTCCATATCAATTGCCTGAATGCTTATCTCAGGAAGAATTCCCGCCTCCTCGCATGCATCCAATGAGTTGTCAACAGCTTCTTTTATTGTAGTTAATAATGCCTTTCTTTTATTGTCAAAGCCGAGAAGATGCCTGTTCCTGCTAAAAAACTCAGCAACTGAAATATCACGCTGCTTTTTTGCAAGCTCATGCGCTTTTGCTGTTTTTTCTTCAACTAAATCCGGGTTTTTTTCTGTAAGTTCATTAAGCTCTGTCTGCCTTATCATAATATCATCTCTTTTTTTATTTCATATCCATTTCCTGGGTCTTGATTTCTCTCCTCCTTTTTTCAAGCCACTTGTAAACGCTGGAGTGAGGGCTTCCGTTAAGCAATGATTCAACTGCTCTCTTTGCGTTAGCAACATTATCAGCAATTCCGATTATTCCTATTGTTTTTCCATAAACACATATGTATGTTTCAGTAAGAATTTCAACTGTTTTCCTGCTTTTCCCTTCTGCCCCTATAACTCTTCCCTTTAGTCTTATCTCCTGCTTTTTTGAATTGATAAACTCCTTGATGCTTATTATCTCAAGCGTATAATCCTGCTTAAGCAAAAGAAGAGCTATATCAGGATTGAATCCTCGGCCTATTGCCTTGACAACCTCCCTTGAATTGTAAAGGCCTATCGCATCATTGCCTTCTATAAAAACATCTCCTTCCTTGGAGTCTATCCTTATCTTTACCTTTGTCTCAGACTCTATCTGCTTCTTTGTTTCTCCATCCTTACCTATAAGAACTGCTATTCTCTCTTTAGGTATTTTTGTTTCATAAAGGTATTCTGCCATGTTAAAAACGAATTTCAGTTTATTTTTAAATGTTTATGTGCTATGATAGTCATTCTCTTATAATTTTAGCATGCTTAATCTGGCTTAAGAAATACTGCAGGCAGTCAAGAGCGCAGAAGTTTGCCTTTTTTCTTAAATCACTGGGTCCAAAAACCAAGGTATAATGATCAGTTACATGGGGGTTTAATGCCCTTCCGCAGACAACGCATATCGAATTATCATTGCTTTCTATATCATTTATTCTCTGTTTTATTATATCCTTTATTAAATTCCCCTGATTAATATCTAAATCTTTCTTGATGTTAACCAGCTCCTCATATCCAAGGCTGTTCATCATCTCTTTTATTTTTTCCATAATCTTACCTCTTTTTTGTTTTTTTAGATTCTTCAATTCTTACAAGCCAGATACTTTTTTTTGGATCAAAAGAAAAAACAACATCATGCTTCTTGCTTAAATCAAAAGTAAAGAGCATAGGAACAGGAACAGTGGTTTCGTAGCTTGACCCTCTTTTGTACAGCTTTCTTCTTATTTCATGCATTTTATACTTATTTATTTACTTATTTAATTTAATCTTATTTTACTTATAATTATACTTATATTTAAGCGTTTCGTTTTTTTCAGCAATTCTTGGTATTTTTTACCAAAAAGTTTAAAAAGAAAAGATATAATTCAATAAAAATATGCCTTTTTAGGCTAAAAAACAAGTAGAGGAATAAAAAAATGGAAGGAAAAGTTAAGTGGTACAACATAAAAAAAGGATATGGGTTTATACAGGGAGAGGATGGACAGGATTACTTTGTTCATCATACAAGCATCGAGCAGGGAGCTCGCCTTAACGAGAACACAGAAGTTGAATTTGAGGCTGCTGAAACAGACAAGGGAAGGCAGGCAAGAGATGTTGTGTTAAAAGGAGAGTCAAAAGGACCAAGCAAAAAAGCTAAAGAACCAAAAAAGGAAAAGGATTCAGATTATTATGAACAGCAGGATACTGGAGAAAGCCCCGAAGATGATGCTGATAGCTCAGATTTTGGGGAGGATGACTCAGAATCTGAAAGGGAAGTGTAATCGCTTAGTTCTTTAGATGAAAATTAAATTTATTTTTATTTTATTCTAATCAAAAATTATAAATAGAAGTTTATAAAAAAGATTAAAAAGAGGACACTGATAATGATTCCTAACTTAAACAGCTACAAAAAGGTTATAGGCGCTGAAAAGGTAAAGCAGATAAGGCAAAGCGCAGAAAATCTTCAGGATAAGCATGTTGTCCATATTAATGCGACATCAATGGGGGGAGGGGTTGCTGAAATTCTTAACTCATTGGTTTTTCTTATGAATGATATTGGGATAGACACTGGATGGAGAGTTATTCTGGGAAGCCACTCATTTTTTAATGTAACAAAAAAATTCCATAATTTTCTTCAGGGAAAAAAGGGAAAGGTAACTGCAAACAGAAAGAACATATACCTTGAATACTGCAAAAGAAATGCATTGATAAACCACATTAAATCCCATGATGCTGTTATTGTGCATGACCCTCAGCCACTTGGAATGATAGCCAACTATGAAAAGAAAAACAACTGGATATGGAGATGCCATATCGACCTTTCAAACCCGAATAACGATGCCTTGAATTTTTTATTGCCTTACATAAAAATGTATGACGGAGTGATAGTATCCTCAGAAAAATTCAAGATTAAGTCAATTGAAAATCCGCAAATAATTATTCACCCAAGCATAGACCCCCTTTCTGCCAAAAACAAGGAAATAAACAAAATGAAATCAAAAAAAATTCTTTCAAGCATGGGCATTGATACAGACAAGCCAATCATAACCCAGATAGGAAGATTTGACCCGTGGAAGGGGCATATAGGAGTTATAAAAATGTTCAAGAAAATCAAGGAAAAGATGGACTGCCAGCTTATCTTCATGGGTGATATGGCAGGGGATGACCCTGAGGGGCCGATACTTTATCACAAAATAAGGCAGATTGCAGAAAAAGAAGGCAATTCTATAGTTACAATAACTCAAAACAATGACTTACTTGTTAACATCCTTCAAAGAGAGTCTTCTTTTATATTTCAAAACTCAATAAGAGAGGGTTTTGGGCTTACAGTGGCAGAAGCTCTCTGGAAAAAAACTCCTGTTATAGGAACTCCTGCAGGAGGAATTCCATTGCAAATAATAAACGGAAAAACAGGATACATAATCAAAGACTGCAACGATGGAGTAAAAAAAGCAATTAATCTGATTGAAGACAAGCAGTTAAGGGAAGAGATGGGAAAAGCAGGTCATGAGCACATAAAGGAAAAATTCCTTATCACAAGGCATCTTCAGGATTATATAAATCTTTTAAACAAGATGTATCCCCCGTCAACTATTTAATTTCTGCATTTCAAGGATAGAAAATTCATTTTTTCTCTTTTTTGTATTCAATGTAAGAGTATATGAAAAGGTAGAAAACCCCTGCAAAAATAAAAACCATAAGCGTAAAAAACATTTGCTGAGGGAAGAATGCTGTAAAAATAAACAACACCCCCAATATCCTGAATACCTTTGCGCCAAGCTTATGTGTTTTATCCCATACATTGTCGCTGCTTAATGTCCAGGGAGTTCTTATTCCTATAAACCAGTTTCTTTTTGCCTTTTCAAGCAAGGAACCTATAAAAATAAAAAGAATTCCTATTCCAATGGGTATTGTGATTCCGGGATTAATCTTTACGCCTATATTCCATAATATAACCTGGACATGAATTGAAAACATGAATATTAAGAATACAATTATAAATAAGTCAAACTCTTTTCTGAAATCTTCTATGTTTTTTTTCAGGGGGTCAATTTTAGGGATAAATGCAAAAAGCAAGAAAAGCCCTAAAATTACAAGAGGCATCATAAAAGTTCCCCAGAATCTGTTCATGTAGCCGTCAACCTGGCCTTCAATATTCCAGTGGGATGCTACATTTTCCGGCATTTGAGGATAAAAGTAAAAGCTCACTAAAAATGAGGCCAGAATAATAACCAAAGCAACTATCTCGCTCTTTCTCATATAGGATGATAAGAATAACATCTTTAATAAGCTTTCTGTTAATATCAGTAAACTTTTTAAATGGGTTATAACCACCTTATTTTAATCTATCCGCGCCGGTGGTCTAATGGCTATGACTGCGGCCTTCCAAGCCGTATGTCCGGGTTCGAATCCCGGCCGGCGCATTTAACTGACTGCGAATCCTGCTTCTAAAACTGTTGTTGCAACAAAGTTGAACAACAAGGTAACTATGAATGCCACGAATATGTAAAGTATTGTGCTTTTTATTAAATTCTGGCCAATCAAATACCTTTCATTAAGCGAATCAGAGCCGTTTTCAACACCGTTTGCAAGTATTGTGAGGATGTAAACAATCTGCACAACATACAACCCAACAATTATCTGGAAATAATAGGTTGGCATTCCATCACCGAACATGCTTACCATTCCGCCAGCGCCCACTGCAGCATCGCCTGATTCTGCTGCAAGGGTTTCCATCTGTGTTCCAAGCTTCTGCAGAATAGTTGTTACCATAGATGTTATTCCAACAACAACCCCTGCAATTGCAGGAGCGATAAATGACACCTGTGATTTCATTGATGATATAACATCTGCAAGAAGATCCTTTAGCCTTTCATCAACCCTGTGTATTTCCTTGATATACCTGGAAACATTTGTAAGCGCCTGTGCAGCAACCATAGGCCCTTTCTTAATTGCCTGTATAAGCACTTTCATTGAGCTCTCTATAATATTAGATGGATAAAATAGTATTGCCCCTGAGTTTTCGTTGAATATCGCTTCCTTAACCCCCATGCCGAGTTTGGTTATGTTCATGCTCACTACCTGAAAAAAATTCCCAGAAGTTGTATCTCTCATTATGTCTGCAACCTTGCTGAATGCAATCTCTGCGGGAATTCCATCCCCTAATCTGTTTCCAAGCTGGAATATAGCTGAAGCAAACTCATTCTCAAGTTTTTTTGTTTCCTCTCTTATCTTGATAAGGTTTTTTGACCTTAAGTTGTAGTATATTCCAATCCCTAAACCAAAGGCAAGGGTTATGAAAAGGCTTAGGATAGTTGCGCCTAATCCAAATGGGCCAACTGTTTGTCCAACCATTGCGCCTTCCTTGGCAACGCTTATATGATAATCAAGAAAATGAAATCCTGCAATTGGAGGAGGGTCAACAAAACCCGGAACAAGAGGAAGTATAACCGGAAGAATTCCAATGAAAAAAAGAAACACGCCAATGAATACACTCAAAAAAAGAGGGTTTATTCTCATCTCAATTGAGCCTATGTTCAGAATTATATTTTTGTATTTTCCAAGTTCTGGATTTGACTGCGATAAATCTGTTTCACCATAGCCGGTAGGCCTTTTTGACAGGATTATCTTGCCTATATAATAAACTATCAGCGGAAGAGTGACATTGTAAATAACAGCTATGTAATACCACTTGACACCCTCCATAAAGCTGACCATCAAAGGAAGTATGACCAGTCCAAGCAAGGGCATTATAACTCCAAGCATATGGAGTGTTTGTATTGGAGATTGTAAATTATGCGCGTAATGAAGCATCTTTTCATATGTTCCCTCAAGCATGACATCGAGAGCTCGGTCAACAAGAGCCAATCTCCTGTCCTCAGACGGCTCGTAAAGTGATGACTCGACAAGATGAAAAGACTCTATGAATTCAATGTTCCATTTTCTCCATGTTTCAAGATAGTTATCAAGAGCTTCCTTTACTGACTCATATTTTTCCGACTCAACATCCCAGAGTATTTTCTTTAAGTCAAGAGACAATGGAGGGGCGATATGTTCCGCTGCAAAGGCAATTGCGCCCTCAAGGTTTGATGTGTGCCTCATATACGTAACTATATAAAAAATACACTGGACCATCTGGTTGCTTGCCTTGAGACGCCAGCTATTGGCCAAAATATCA
>JAQTRH010000068.1 GCA_028711925.1 Candidatus Nanoarchaeia archaeon
ATGGTTGGATTTCTTTATACCTTAGGAAGGATGCTAACCTATGTTTTGATTGCATCAGGAATAGTTTGGTTTGGTGTTAATATACAATTAATTGCGCTATTTCTTCAGAAATATGGCGAGAAAATTTTGGGCCCTCTATTACTGATAATAGGAATTGTAATGCTTGATGTTTTTAAGATAAATTTTCTTAAGTCAAGCAATAAACTCAATAATTTAAAAGAGAAGATAGCTAAAAAAGGATTTTTAGGGAGCTTTCTTCTGGGAGTTGTATTTGCACTTGCATTCTGTCCATTTAGTGCAGTACTATTTTTTGGAATGCTTATCCCCATAGCCCTTAAAGCAGGCGACGGATTATTGATACCCTCTGTTTTTGCATTTGCTACAGGGCTTCCTGTTATTATATTCTCATTTATTCTTGTTTACAGTGTTTCAAAACTTGGAAAGATTATGAATAAAATTCAGACTTTTGAAAAGTGGATGAGAAAGATAGTTGCAATAGTGTTTATAATAGCAGGATTTTATTATATAGGATTAATGGTGTTCTGATATGGAAAGAAATGATTGGAAAATATTGGCATGGATAACAGGCATATTCGCATTATTCTATTTTATCCCTTATAGTTCAGAATGGTTTAATAATTCAGTAATAAGTGGAATAAATCTTCTTAATGATTATGCAAAAAAACATGTGCTCACTTGCCTAGTTCCGGCATTGTTTATCGCAGGGGCAATAGGTGTATTCATCAAAAAAGATAAAATATTGAAATACATGGGAGCAGACGCAAAGAAATATGTTTCTTATGCAATTGCATCTGTATCTGGGACAATACTTGCAGTTTGCAGTTGCACTATTTTGCCGTTATTTGCAGGAATAAGAAAGAGAGGGGCAGGACTGGGCCCGGCAATAACATTCCTTTTTTCAGGCCCTGCCATTAATGTGGCGGCAATATTCTTGACAATAAGCGTACTGGGTTATCAGATAGGATTGGCAAGAATAACTGCATCTATTATTTTATCTATCCTGGTTGGATTAACCATGCATTTAATTTTCAGGGAAAAGACAGAGAAAGGGAAATTATTTTTGCAGGAAGAAAAAGGAGCAAATATCTCAGGGAAGGTAACTCTTTTGTTTTTTGCTATGATGATTTGTATTCTGATAGTAAATGGAATTCAGATGGATAAGGGATTAAAATATGCCTTAATCGGAATATTGACACTTAGTATAGCAGGAATTGCATTATTCAGGTTTTCAAAACAAGTAAGAAAACAATGGATTGAGGAAACATGGAATTTTTCCAAGCTTATCCTTCCATTATTGTTTGTGGGAATATTTATAGCAGGATTTATTATGCCCTTACTTCCTGAAGGAATAATAACCAATATTGTTGGGCAAAATACGATATTTGGAAACTTGGTGGCATCAATCTTTGGAGCATTCATGTACTTTTCAACACTCACAGAAATTCCAATATTGCAGGCGCTTATAGCAAAAGGAATGCATTCAGGGCCAGCACTTTCATTGCTTTTGGCCGGACCTTCATTAAGCCTGCCAAACATGCTTGTTATAAGGGGAATACTGGGAACAAAGAAAACATCAGTTTATGTTGCATTAGTGGTGGTTTATTCAACAATAGCAGGATTAATTTTTGGTTCAATTATTTAAATTTTTTACATTTATCTAACTGAAAATTTTTTTAATTACTATTGTCGCATAAGAGCCTTTTTCAAGAGTAAAGGATATTATGCATTTCTTTTTGTTTTTGTTGAGTTCATCATCTTTAATTTCTGTTTTTATATTTTCTGCATTGGTGAACATATCCCTGTAATCTCCCTCAAAACTTAGCTCTGGCATGGCCCGTATTATAAAATCCCTGAAGCTTACTTTGTGCATTTCCATTAAACTTAATGAGCTTTTTTCTATTTCTTTGTTTTTGAATTCTGTTCCAAAGCCGATCAATGGAATTTTTTGGTTTTGCATTTCATTATTTGGAAATACAAACTGGCCATTAGAATAATCAACTTTTTTGTAATCCTCTGTTTTTGCTTTAATAAGCTCTGCAATAGTTTCATTGAAGATTAGGCTCTGGAATGCATGAACATACATCATGCTTATCTTTTTTGGAACTTTTTTTATTGAACCAATAAAATCATTCGGCTTTTTTAATGTATGTTCTTTTACATCCTTTTCAAAGCCACTTTGTTTTAGATTATCACCCAGAATCAACTCAACTGCTTTTTTGAAGTCTTTTTTTATTATTGCCTTTCCTACTTCAGCATTATTTTCACTAAAACGTTGCTCATCAAAATAGTTTGGGATTTGTAATTTTTCATTAATTTTTAAGTTAAGTTCATCAAGGTTTCTTACTGTGATTATGAATTGGTTTTGTTTTAAATTACCAAGGTTTATCCTTTGTTTTCCATTTCCAATGTATTTTAATTCAATATCTTTTAGTTTGATGTCTTGTTTTTTTATTGGGCCTCTTATTGAAATAAACTGCTCTGTTAATGCATTCTTGTCTTTTGCGCCTGCATACCCAATATCTTTTCTTGGTTTTTTAAGGTATTCAGCTATAGCTGAAACAGCTCTTTCAGTGGTATAGTTTGTTTTTTTGAGCATAAAATAGCTGTACTGCCCTTCTTCTATCTTTAACTCGTTGATCTCTTTTACTATGAAATCTTCAGGAATCTGCTTTATTTTGTACATATATTATATAGAAACACAAAACTTAATAAAGCTTCATATTTTTCCTGGGATAATGAGCCTGTAGCCTAGTCTGGATAGGGTGACAGCCTCCTATTGAACAAAGTTCAATCCTTTTGAGCTGGTTCAAAAGTAAGCTGTAGATCCCGGGTTCGAACAAATGGTTGCTCATTTGATACGCTGTCCAGCGTAAAGCTGGACGTGCTCACTTCGTTCGCAAAAAAAGGGTAATTATTTATGAAAGTCCCGGCAGGCTCGTTTAATGATCAAAATGGATAAAAAGAGGTCAAGGATTATCTCAATAGGAATTGGAATTGCAATAATAGCATTCCTTTTTTGGTATGTTAAGGTTGATGATATTATAGTTGCATTCAGCAATTTTTCTTTAATCAATCTTTTAATCTATCTTTTAGTGTCAGTTACTATAATGATTCTCCTTACAATAAAATGGAGCATTGTCTTAAATTCTTTTGGAATCAAAATCCCGTTTATTCAGCTTTTCAAATACAAGCTTGCAGGATTTGGAGTGAGCTATATAACTCCTTCTGCCCACATAGGAGGAGAACCTGTAAGGGCGCATCTATTGCATAAGAATCATAATATTGAATTCAAGAAATCTCTGTCATGTGTCGTTATAGACAAATCCCTTGAGCTTATACTTAATGGATTATTTGGGTGCATAGGCATTTTAATTGTGCTTTTTAACTTCACTTTGCCGAAAAGAACTACTGCAATAATGATTCTAAGCTTCTTCGCTTTGATATCAATCATATACTCTTTTTACAGGCTTACACTTCAGGAGAAAGGTTTTTTTACAACTGCATTGCGGTTTTTGAGAATAGACAAAATAAAAATATTGAAAAAATATGAGAATGAAATAAATGAGTTTGAGTCACACATAATATCTTTTTTTAAGTATAACTGGAAGGCTTTTTTCAAGGCATCTTTTGTTTTTTTAATAGCCTGGCTTTTTATGTTTATAGAGTATAAGATTGCATTAAGGCTTGTTGGATATGATGCTTCCTTGTCTGCTGTATTTATTGTTATATCCCTTGTTGCTCTTGCTTATATTATCCCTATCCCCGCTGCTCTTGGGTCATTGGAGTTCGGGCAGTCATCTGCCGCAGCGCTGCTTGGCTTCAGCTCTGCAATAGGCCTTGCATTAAGCCTTTTTATAAGAGGAAGGGATTTGCTCTGGACTTTTATTGGGTTGTCATATCTCGGGCTGCACAAGATAAAGTTTATGGATGCCCTGCTTAATAACCATAATGGTAAAAAATGAATAGGCATATTTTCAATGAAGGAATCAGTATATTCAATAGGTCATTAAAAGTAAGATTTAAAGGAATAAAAAAATATAACGGAAGCCCGGAAAATATATTAAAAAAAATAATTGACAATTGCTGGAGTGGAAGAGTTTTTAATGCATCAGCAGGGCATTTTAATTTATTTTACATGAGGGATTTTGGAATCAGTGTCCAGGCATTGGTTAATTTAGGTTATGAGCAAAGGGTTGTTAAAACATTAAAATCAATTCTTGAAATTTATTCAAATAATGATAAGATTACAACAACAATAAGCAAATCAAGAGCTGCATTCGATTTCCCTTGTTACACTCCTGAATCAGTTGCTTATCTTCTTCATTCAATCAGGATTTCAGGGGCAAATGATTTAGTTGAGAATCATAAGTTTTTCATTGAGAAAGAAATAAGAAAGGCATTTTTTCAATCCTTTGACAGCGAGAGGGGGATTGTAAGGAAGGATAAGTTTTTTTCTTCTATGAAAGATAATGCTTTAAGAAATTCTTCTCTCTATAACAATGTTATGATTGCGATGCTTGCTGAAGATATTGATTATTTTAAGTTGCATAATCCTTTTAAGAGTTATAACTTTAAGAAGATAATCAAAGACAAATTTTGGAATGGAAGCTATTTTCTAGATGACTTGTCAGGAGAAAATTATATTGCAGGTGATGCAAATGTTTTTCCTTACTGGACAGGATTGTTTGATTCGAAAAAAATGATTAAGCTTTCTCTCGATGCTGTTTATAATGAAGGGCTTGACAGGCCATTTCCTCTAAAGTACACAAAAGAAAAGCCCGGTGATTACCTGCTTTTTGCGAATGCTTTGGCTCCAAACTATGAGGGCAATACTATCTGGACTAATATAGGGCAGTGCTTTATTGACGTTGTTAATAAGGTTGATAAGGAAAAAGCAAAGGAATATGTTAACCAATATCTTAAGAATCTTAAAAAATATAAGAATTACATTGAGGTTTTTAATCCAGACGGCACTCCTTACAAAACATTTTTTTACTATGCCGATACCGGAATGCTTTGGTCTTCAATGCTTCTTGATTCAATGAAACACTGAAAACTTTCCGGAATTTTCTGCAAAAAGGTTATAAAAAGCATTTATTCTATTATTGTAGAAACCGAAAGTTATATAAACTATTAGTTTAAATATATAAACTGGTGGTATAAATAGAAACAATAACTAAGAATGAAATGGAAGCTTTAATGCTTTTGCTTAAGGATTTTAATTCAGACTACAATGCAAATAATCTTAGCAAGGAAATTGGAATAACTTCCATGGGAGCGTTAAAGATAGTTAAAAAAATGGAAAAACAGAAACTGCTGAAAGCAAAACAAATGGGCAAGGCGGTATTTTATAAGCCTGATTTAGGTAACAAATACACTGAGGGTTTTTTGAAATTCCTTCTTCAGAAGAAAGCAGAGGAAGCAAATCCAAGAGTAAAAAGGTGGATTACAGAGCTAAGGAGATTGCAGGGAGACGCAGAGATGGGAATATTGTTCGGCTCTGTGTTGCATAAGGAAAAGTACAATGATGTAGACTTTTTGATAGTAATGAAAGAGTCCCAGAACAAGAAG
>JAQTRH010000069.1 GCA_028711925.1 Candidatus Nanoarchaeia archaeon
CTCGCCAAAATAAAGCCCTATTGAATTAACCTTGTATTTATCTAAAGGAAGATTAAAAACTTCTTTATTAACCAAAAATATCTTGCTTTTTTCATTCATAAGAAAGACTAAATCAGAGCTGAAGTCAGCATCCCACTGGCTTTTTATTAATTTAATTATCTCTTTAATCTTTTTTTTGTTTAATATATCAAGCTTGGCCATAAAACAGCAAAATAATTTGTTTTATTTATATGTTTTCTTAAAAAGAGATTTTTTATCTTTATATAAATGCATATCTCTGCTGAATAAAGGCAATAAAATATTTTGGTAATAATCCCATCCTTCTGTTTTTTCCTTAAAAATCCAGTATATGTCTGCATTATTGACCATTCTTTGAGTAAATGCATAAACAGCACCTATTTTATTTCTTGGTTTTGAATTTTTTGATAATATTTTATTTGTATCTCCATCTAATTTTTTTATTGATTTCCAATTGTCTTTCAAAACCTTATAAGACCAATGCACACCATAAAGATTCAGCAAATCATGGCAAAGGTTTGCTTTTTTATGTATAATAGGATAAACAATAAAATGGTCTCTTTCATTAAGAAAAGAATTGACGAGAAAAGATTTTGATTCTAATATATCCTCTAGATGATTTACTTTCTTTAATCCCTTACTTTTTAGTAACTGCTCAATAGTTAATTTCATGCAAAAAGGATAATTAAGAAATATATAAATTTAACTGAAATTAAATTCCCCAGAGCTCGTTTTCCTTTCTCATCATTTCTGCTATTTCCTTTAGTATTGATATTTCCCCTGATGTAAGGTATTTTTTAAGCTCTTTTAATCTTCGGAAATCGCTTTCAGGTATAACAGAGTAAAGTATGTCATCCTCGCATACCTGCCTTCCTATAGTGATTTTGTCTAAAGAAACTGCAACTTGTTTTCCTTCATCTGCAACTGAAATATTTTTCTTATCCAGCTGGATTCCCTTTACAGTTGTCAATGGTTCTATATTTTTCATAAGCCTTATGCCTGTCTTAACTTTTCCTGTTAAAATATCAACTCCAACAACAGCAGGATTGTTCTGCCTGAAAACATACCCTCTCATAACCTTAATCTTGCACGGCCTAACCAAACTGTCAACCTCTTCTGCTTCTCTTCTCTTTTTTTCTCCCTGAACCCATTTTTCAAAATTTTCTATAAGCTTGTATATTATGTCATTTGTGAAAATTTTAACTTTATCAGATTTTGCATCATCATTAACAGAAACATTAAAACCAATTATAACTGCTTTCAAAGGATCTTTTTCATAATTACTCTCTGCATCTATTATGTCTTTTTTTGATATATTTCCTATTGAAGCCCGCCTTATTGTTATATCGCTTTCCCTGAATACCTTTACAAGCGCTTCCAATGAACCAAGAGAATCTGCCTTTAAAACAATCCCTTCCTCATCTTTTTCTATGATTATCTGAGAAATTTGTTTTTGAATAATTTCTTTTGTTTTCTCTATATCCTTTTCAGAGCATGACATAAGGGGCATTCCAGCAACAACTTCCTCAATATCAGGTGCTGATATTCTTACTCCTGCTGCTGCATTCACTTCATCATAACTTTTGAAAACAGCCTTTTTATCCCTCATTTCAGAAAGAGGCATTGGTGTAAAGAAGCTTCTTGGTTTTGTTACAATTGGCTGTTCCATTCCTCCTATAACAAGATAATCTCCTTTTTTCAATGTTCCGTCATAAATTATCACATCAAGGGAAACTCCCATTTGTTTATCTCTTTTTACCTCGAGAACAGTTCCCTTTGCCGGCCCTTCTATATCACATTTAAGGCAGCTTTCCAGATATTTTTGGGCGAGCCCTGTAATAACCATCAAAAGCTCTGGAATGCCCTCTCCTGTTTTTGCTGATACAGGTATTATTGCGACCTGTCTTGTGTAATTTTCAACGCGGTCAAATCTCTCGCTCTGGAAACCAAATTCATGAATTCTTCCAACTAATTCATAAAGTTTTGTATCAAGATGTTTTTGTACATCCTGGCTTTGCTTTGAAATGCTTTTCAAAAGGTTTTCTTTATTTGTGTTCCATCCAGGCATTAAGTCAATCTTGTTTGCAGCAACAACAAAAGGAGTTTTCTCTTGTTTTAAAATTTCCAATGCCTCAATTGTTTGCGGCTTAAATCCTTCGTTGATATCAACAACAAGAACTGCAATATCTGCCAATGTTCCTCCTCTTTTCCTTAAGTTTGTAAAGGCAGCATGCCCGGGGGTGTCTATGAACAATAATCCCGGAATATTGAATTTTATTTTAAGAGCGTCAAGCATAGGCCCGCATATCTCTCTTATTGTTTCTAAGGGAACAACTGAAGCCCCTATGGCCTGTGTTATCGCTCCTGCTTCCCCCTTGGTTATATTGCTGTGCCTAACATAATCTAATATGCTTGATTTTCCATGGTCCACATGGCCCACAACAGTGCATATGGGCGATCTTATGCTGCTCATTTTAAAGACAGTAATTGTATTTAACTTTTAAAACTTTCCAAAAGTTTTATATTAAGCTATAGTTTATTTTGTTTAATGGAAACAATTAATGAGGGAAAGGTTAGGTTTAAATCTTATGTTGGTGATAAGATATCAAAAAAGCTTCCTGTTTTTTATAATCCTGTTATGAAGCTTAACAGGGATGTTAGCGTCTTATTGCTTGATTCTGTTGATAAAAAAGAAATGCAATTGGCCCTGCCATTGGCCGCAACAGGGATAAGAGGGATAAGGTTTTTAATTGAATTAAAAAAAGAAAAAGTGAAATTTATTTCATTTAATGACAAAAGTGATGAAGCGGTTAAACTAATAAAGGGCAATTTAAAATTAAATAAAATTAAATCAAAAGATAAAATAAAAATTTTTAACCTTGATGCTAATAATTTTTTACTTAATTCAAAGGGCTTTGATTATATTGATATTGATCCTTTTGGCTCTCCAAATTTTTTGCTTGACAGCGCAGTTAAAAGGATTGCGCGAAATGGAATTCTTGCTGTTACAGCAACTGATACTGCTGCATTGTGCGGAAGCTCGAAAAACGCATGCTTAAGGAAATACTGGAGCAAGGCCTTAAAAAATGAATTTTGCCATGAGATTGGATTAAGAATCTTAATAAAAAAAATACAAGAGGTTGCATCCCAGCATGACAAGGCCTTAAAGCCTATTTTTTCATACTCAAAAGACCATTATTTCAGAATATTTTTTCATTGCGAAAAAGGAAAGAAAAAAGCAGATGAGATAATTAAAAACCATGGTTATGTTCTATACTGTAAGGACTGCCTTTTCAGGGAGACTGCTGCTGATGTATTCAACAGTAAAGAATGCCCTTTCTGCAATTCAAAGCTTGATTACGCTGGAAAGCTTTGGCTTGGCCAGCTGTGGGATAAAAAGATTGTAACAAAGATGAATAAAGAGGCCAAAAAAACCAAAGATAAAGACTTAATTAAACTAATGCAGATAATAACAGATGAATCAAAGATAAACTCAGTCGGCTTTTATGATATTGCAAAGGTGGTAAAGCACAATAAGTTAAAGCATGTTCCAAAAAAAGAACTTTTAATCAAAGAAATAAAAAAGGCCAAACTCAAGGTTGCTGAAACGCATATAAGGCCAAACTCAATAAGAAGCGATATAACCTTAAAAGAATTAGTGAAAATAATAAGAAATATTAATTAATCACAAGTCAAAATCATCTATAAAGCCGAGGATTGTTTTGTATTTCTCAAGGTAATGAAAGCCCTTGTCGCTTAAGGTTATATACTTTTTTTTATTCTTATCATAAATTTCTTTGATGAATTCTTTTTTCAAAAGCTCCTGAAAGTATTCATTAAAGCTCTGGCTGGAAAGGTTTGTTTTCCTTAACAATGGAGTTGGCTTTATTGAGTTATGGTTTTCCTGAATTATCTTCAGAAAGTCATATATCACTTCCAACCTTTCCCTTTTCTTGCTCATTTTACCCACTTTAAAACCTTTAAGTAAACAACCACAAAAACAATTATTGAAAATGCCTGGAAAAAAATCTTAGAGCCAAATAATAATATCCTTCCGGGACTAAGTAAAAACAAGTTTATCAGCCAAAGCACAGATATCAAAAAGTACAATGTTCTTGTGTATTTTTTCTTTGTTTTCCTATGGTCCTTTGTTGATATTACAACTGTGATTAAAAGCAGCAGAAGCTGTAGTGCAGATATTAAAATAAGAGACTTTGAACAAAATGCTATTACTGAGATAGAGATTGCAATTATATTTGAAAGGATTATAAAATATTTGTATTTGATTTTTTTCCATATTGTGCTGTATATAAGGAAGAATATTGCCATAGTACTTAAGTAAGTTACAGGAACTGTAAAAACAGGAAGAAACATCACTCTTCTTGATATGATAAAACTAAAAGATATGCCCATAAGTATGACTATATGAAGCAAAAACCTTGATAAGTATGCAAGCCCGAAAAAAAGAAAGGCACTTCTGAAGTATTTAATGCCTTGATGCTTTGTTAATTCATAAATTTCCTTTGTTTTATAGTAAACCAAAAAGCAAAGCACTACAACGATAAAAGTATACAAAAACTCTGCTTCAAAACCTTTTCCCAAAAAGTTATGCATCATTTATATCACATAAGTGCTGAGATATTTAAAGTTATATAAAAAATGTGGACTTAAAGTGTACATTTATCCTTCTTTCTGTTTAAATACAAAAACATATTTTATAGTTAAAAACACAGGAGGTATAAAAAATGAATAAAACAACAATATTTGGTCTGTTGGCGCTTATGGTTATAGGAGTGCTTGCAACAGCCGGCCTTGTAAGTGCTTACAGGGGAGATTATTCAGTTAAAGGACCAGAATGCAATGAACAAAGACATGACGCAATTGAAAGTGCATTTCAATCAAAAGATTATGATGCATGGAAGCAATTAATGACAGAAACAGGAAGAAATCCAAGAGTCTTAGAGATGATTAATGAGGATAACTTTGCAATGTTTGCAGAAGCTCATGAAGCTGGAAAAAGCGGCGATTATGAAACTGCAGCAGCATTGAGGACAGAACTTGGGTTAAACAACGGCAATGGTCCAAGAGATGGAACAGGTCATGGAAAAACCGAGGGAAAACAGCAAGGAATGCAGCACAACAGGCAAGAATCAAGAAAAGGAAGGATTTAATCCTTCTATTTTTTATTTTATTTTAAAAGATATAAATAAAAATAGCTTATTCTAATTCATTCAGAGGGCTTTCACAGCCGTTTTCAATGCAGCTTTTAATGTAGTTTTCTATTTCAGGGGCCATTGAAGATGAAAATCCAACCCAGTTTTTCTCGCCGATGAAGGTTGTTGGAACTCCTCTTGCCTGTATTCCATAAAGATTAGCTACTTCCTGGAATAATGCTGCGTTTTCTTTGTTGCTCCATGTTTCAAATGACTTTATCTCAATTTCAGGATATTTATCTGCACACTCATTCAT